>JAKSTT010000028.1 GCA_024413635.1 Treponemataceae bacterium
GCTGGATGCAAGTTTCCAGGCGATAGTGTGTTCGCGGCCACCTGAGCCGATTACCATAACTTTCATGGCGTCAGTGTACAGGATTCTGCTTATTCTATCCATAGCTGATGGCACAGGATCTCCCGGTCATCGTACAGGTTTCTGAGGACACACTTTCGTTCCTGCTGCTTCATGTCTTGAGGTATTGTAATCTTTGCATAAACGGCTTCGGAAACCATGATGGAGGATGCATCTTCCGGGGCTTTCAGCTGTGACTGGAGGCGTGTAGCTGCGTTTATGGCTTCTCCCATGTATTCGGTTTTAGCCAGCAGTTTCATGGAAACGAGATTCCCTTCATCAATGCCGTAGCAGAATCCGTGACGTTTTGGCGTAATGTTGAATTCGTTCAGGATAGCATCAAGATGTTTGCAGGCCATGGTATCCAGACGATGCATGAACTCAATGAGGGAGGATGCATAGTAACTGCGGTAGAGAATGATGAAGCCGTCGCCAACGAATTTATACGGCACACAGCGCTGAGAAAAATAGGGATTCCGAATCAGATGATTAAAGATTTTTCCCCACATTTTGCGCCATTTTTTGATATTACCATGCATCTGGAGTTTTTCAAGGATTACTGAAGACGAGCACAGATCCATAACGATAACGGTATAGTGACTTTGGTAAGAGATTTTCTTGAATAACGATGTCAATTTCATGGATACCTCGATTATGGGAAAATTATATCATGTTGGAATAGGGAGGGAGGAATTTTTTCAGGACGATGGCGCGAAGTGTAAATACAGGTGATTTTTCAAAAAAATTGAATTTTTAGGGAATTTTTGAAGCAAGGCACTTGACGAAATCTACGCTCTGGTGTAAGTTATTCAAGCATCTTATGGAGCGGTGTCCGAGTGGTCGATGGTGACGGTCTTGAAAACCGTTGTGCCGAGAGGTACCGGGGGTTCGAATCCCCCCTGCTCCGTTTTTGCTTGGAGTGGTGTCCGAGAGGCCGAAGGAGCCTCCCTGCTAAGGAGGTATACCCCTAAAGGGTATCGCGGGTTCAAATCCCGCCTGCTCCGGATAGTTTCTTGGCAAAGCAAGGAAATATGAGACTATAGCTCAGCTGGATAGAGCGTCAGATTGCGGATCTGAAGGCCGGAGGTTCGAATCCTCTTAGTCTCGCGTACAAGGGATTCAGTGGAATCCCTTTTTTTATAACCAGTGCCGGAGACGGTACCGTAGTTATAACATTTGGAGCGATGTCCGAGTGGTTTAAGGTACCACCTTGGAAAGGTGGCGTACTGTCACAGGTACCGGGGGTTCGAATCCCCCTTGCTCCGGGATTATACGACTTGTAAAAAGTTGTTCAGTGTTCAGTTTGAGAACCTGTTTGTGAAAACTTCAGGGGATTCGAACGGAGCGAGCGCGCAGCAGGTGCTGCGAAAAGCCGCCAGGATGGCGGCGTCAGCGAGCGAGGCGGGCTGGCGGGAGTGCACAGGACGTGCACGACCAGAAGCCGAATCCCCCTTGCTCCGGAGAATGGAAGAGCCCTTTTGATGAGCTCAGGTCCTATGCAAGTGACCGCTTTCAAACCCTGTCAGGTCCGGAAGGAAGCAGCAGTAGATTGCCGGTACTGTGCCGTAGTGCACCTGAGCTCTTCTGAAGGGCTCTTTTTTTATGCCTTGTATACCGTTTTCCCCTTGAACCAGGTTTGCAGTACGCGGCCTTTTACGGTTTTGCCCTGAAGCGGGGTGTATTTGCCCTTTGAAGCGAAGAGGGCTGAATCAACAGTCCATTCCTGTTCATCTACCAGAACCAGGTTAGCTTCCCGTCCGGTTTCCAGCTTACCGCAGTTCAGCCCCAGAAGTTCAGCGGGCTTCGCTGACATCAGTTCAGAAAGTTTACTCATGCTGATGTAGCCGCCGTCAACGAGGGTGGTGTAACTGGTGGCAAAGGCTGTTTCAATACCCGTAAAGCCACAGGCGCCACCGGCTTTATCTTCGGTGGTGTGGGGGGCATGGTCGGTAGAAATGACATCAGCGGTGCCATCAAGAATGGCCTCGATACACGCTTTACGGTCAGCTTCGCTTCTGAGCGGTGGGTTTACCAGTTCAGAATCCATACCGGGCATTTCGTAACTTAATCCAAAGTGGTGCGGTGTAACTTCGCAGGTAACGCGGTTTCCTTTAGCAGCAGCTTTAGCCTCTCGCACATACTCCAGCGATTTTGCGGTGCTGCAGTGTGCAATGTGGATGTTACAGCCGGTTTCGGCAGCAATCTGCAGGTTGCGCAGGGTACAGTCATCTTCAGCCTTTGCCAGAACACGTTCTGCCCCGGCAAAATCGCGGGCTTCACGCAGCCGTTTTGCTTCCGGTACCAGTGACGGTTCTTCGCAGTGGCAGGAAACCATAACGCCGGCTGCTGCACATTTTGCCATGGCTGCCTTCATTACTTCCGGACTTGCCACGTCTTTCCCGTCTTCGCTGATTACCGGGATATTCTTTGCCATATCGGCATTCAGGGCATCCAGATGGGAAATATCGTTTCCGCTGAATCCCTTCGTAATGCTCATGGTCTGGAATGCCCGGAGCAGTCCGGTATCCGCTACTTTCCTTTCAATATCCAGGGCCAGGTCAGCATCGGATACAACCGGCGAAGTATTCGGCATCAGGACTACGGCGCCGTATCCGCCATGAACTGCTGCCTTAGAGCCCGAAATCAGGTCCTCTTTGGCACTTTGTCCCGGATACCGGAAGTGAACATGCATATCGATGAATGACGGCATCAGGATACCGTTTTTGGCGTCTATCAGCTCAACGGCATCCATACCGTCAGCACAGTCCAGTTCAGGAACACCGTCACCGGTAGTTTCCATTACGGCTGCAATGGTTCCGTCATCGGCAACCAGCAGGGCACCATGCATATCTTTTCCGGCATCTACAAGCCGTGCGTTGTAAATCAGTGTCACAGCACTTCTCCTACGCCGGCGCGGTACAGTTCATCACAGTATTCGCAGCTGTATTCAGCACGTTTCCGGTCAATCAGGCGGAATGCCTGGGGAATGTATTTTTCGGTGCTGGTGATGCAGCGGGGGTTTTTGCACTGGATAACGTTTTCTACCCGGTCGGGCAGGCTTACGGTAATCTTTTTGGCAATGTGTTCATCCATGACTACGTTTACGGTGATGTTGGGGTCAATGAAGCCCAGCAGGCTGTAGTCAATGTTGATGATGTTATCAATCTTGATGATGTCTTTGCGGCCCATGGTTTTTGAAGGTACGTTCATGATCAGGGCAACGCAGTAGTTTGCCTTATCAAGGCCCAGCCAGTTGAAGATGCGGGGACCGGTGCCGGCCCGGATATGGTCAATTACCAGACCGTTCTTAATGGTATCTACGTTCAGCATCAGAGTACTCCTGTTACTTTTGAAATAAGGGCCATGCGGGCGTACATGCCGTACTTAACCTGCTTGAAGTAGCTGGCACGGGGGTCGTCATCAACCTCAGTGGCAATTTCGTTTACGCGTGGAAGCGGGTGCATGACGATCATGTTCGGTTTTGCGTTCTTCATCTTAGCCTTGTCCAGAATGTAGCTGTCCTTTAAGCGCAGGTAGTCTGCTTCGTTGAAGAACCGTTCTTTCTGAACGCGGGTCATGTACAGAATGTCCAGGTCACCGATAACGTCTTCCAGCCGTTCTGAGGTAACGAATTCCAGACCGGCACGTTTCAGTACCTGGCTGGTAAAGTAATCCGGCAGTGCCAGTTCGTTGGGGCTGATGAGCACAAACCGGTTGTTGGGGTAGCGGCTCATGGCGGTAATCAGGGAGTGTACGGTGCGGCCAAACTTCAAGTCTCCGCAGAACCCGATGGTGTGGCCGGAAAAGCCGCCTTTCAGTGCCCGGATGGTAACCAGGTCGGTTAAGGTCTGGGTCGGATGGTGGTGGCCACCGTCACCGGCGTTGATAACCGGCACGGAAGAATACATGGATGCCAGTTTTGCAGCACCTTCCTTGGGGTTGCGCATGGCAATAACGTCTACATAGCTGGAAACAGTCCGTATGGTATCAGCCAGAGTTTCACCTTTGGTGGTAGAAGATGCAGAAGGATCTGCAAAACCCAGGGTAGAACCGCCTAAATGGAGCATGGCTGCTTCAAAAGAAAGACGGGTCCGGGTACTAGGCTCAAAAAAAAGCGTAGCAAGAACTTTGCCGTGGCAAATATCCTGATACGCTTTTGGATCAACAATCATTTGTTCTGCAAGAGAGCAGATTTCATCAATTTCGGAAAGCTCTAAGCTTCCTGGCTCTAAAATATGGCGCCCTTTCATCATAGATGGTACTCCTTATCGGGTCATAGAATAGCACATTGGCCGATATAAAAAAAGCCTTCCGGCTATCCGGAAGACTTTTTACGGCATATCTTAATTTTCTTCAGGTCCCCGCTGCATGATCATTTTCTGCTTCAGGGTTTCTGCAAACAGTTCGTTTACGTTCCGTACTACTTCAACGTTAAAACTCGGTTTTCCGGTTGAATCCTGGCGGAACAGCACGGTGGCATCCTGGGCATAGGCCGGACTGTTTTTATCATTGAGCCACCAGTCAAGAACCGCAATGATTGATGCACAGTATTTCAGCAGGTTCAGGTTGTTGGCAGTTTTACTCTTTTTGCCACCCAGAAGGACATCAAGACGCTTGCTGACTGCATTGGGCACTGGGAACTGGTAGGGGTTCCACAGTTTCTGAGCCCCGATGGCTTCCGTTGTGCGGGCTTCGGCCGGGTCTGCTGACCAGGCTTTGTCGGCACGGTTGATGATGGTACCGAAGAACCGGCTGATGGATGGCAGCTGGTCTTTCAGCATGGGCAGGGTAGAGTCCGGTTTTGGCTTATCAATAAAGGTCAGGTCAAAACGCAGGTACGGGAAAAAGTGATTATGGGCATACCAGTACAGGTTGGAACTTTCTTTTTTCCCAAACTGTGAATACTGATATTCAGAGTTGGCATAAATATTGTTGACGAATTCCCGCATCATGGGAGCATAGTTCCGGTCAAAGAGTACTTCCCGGTATTCTGCAAATTCATCAAAGAGGGCTTTGGTGGTCTGATTCTTAGAAAAGAAATCCAGGGCCAGATCAGAGCGGAATGGAATATACCGGCAGGCAACAAAGAAATCTTCTATGATACGAAGAAGAATAATGGCAATCTGCATGGGATTCTTGGGATGCACATAGTTCAGACCATCCTGAAACTGGTAGATACCCTGAAAATACGGGTACAGGTCAGGCATTCCGGCAATATCAAGCCAGCCGGCTTTCGGGAACATGGTATCAAGAACCTGCAGTCCCCGCTGCACCATAGGCGGTATTTTGGGGGCTTCTTCTTCAGCCTCTTTTTCTGCCTGTGCTGCCAGTTCTTCCGGAGTAGGTTTTGGCGGTTCCTTATCAGGAAACAGCAGTTCATACTTGGTTTTTCCGATGAACTGGAGAATCCGCTGGCTTTCGGTTTTTAAAATATCCGGATACGGCGAAATATCAAGGCAGCACATACGCATCAGCAGTGGGTACAGACCGCGGCACACCTGGTCAGATACATACCGCCAGGCAGTAATTGATTCGCGGCTGGTAGACTGCACCAGTTCCGTCTTGATGCCGGGATTTGACAGGGCATCGTCATACAGGTGCTTCAGGTATTCGCTGACCTGCTTCTGGCCCAGAAACCAGATGGTGTAGATATCACTGTAGAACGTCTTTACAAACGGGATAAGCTGGGGAATGGTTACCGTCTGCGGTGCATGGAGCAGTTCCTGGTACATGGTTTCCAGTTCGCGGGTGTGGAACTGTGAGATGGCAACAATGGCCTTCTGGTAGGTATTGGAGGGCGTCTGTAACTGTTCACGTACGGCGTCCGGGCAGTCCTGGATCAGCTTTACAACGGAAACGACAAATTTTGTATAGCGCTGGACAAAGATACTTAAGGTACCGGTGATGAATTCTTCTGAAACCCGTTCCGTACGGTTGAACATCTGGTTCAGCAGATTGGTGATGAAGCCAACCCGTTCCTTAATCTGATAGCTGATCATGATTTCATCCATGTCCTGCCGGGTTTTTGCAGGAATGGTCGGTAAGGTCTGTCCTTTATCTACTTTTGCATGGGCCTGTGCGGCAACGGCTGCCGTAGAAGAACCTGGTGCAGATTGATCACTGGCAGACGGATGGCTTGCAGCACTGCCGGTGGCAGAACCGCTGCTGCTGCCGGTACCGGCCCCACTGGTACGGCGGACATAGGTACGCTTATTCTTGGGCAGTGATTTTTCATCAAAGGGCATGGATTTTTCTACGCCGATTTCGCCACCCAGTTTTTTCATCATGCGCTGGGCTTCTTCCGGATCCAGGAGTCCGATATTCTGTCTGGTGTGTTCCAGTTCGCCCGGTTCGTAAATGGCTGCGGGCCGTTTTGGCGTAATGTTCATATCGTCAGACATAGGTTCTCTCCTGCATGACTACATGCGCAGGTACTGTTTCTGGACGATGCCGGCAAAAGATTTCAGGTGGAGAATCTCGCCGTCTGCGGTTTTCAGGTCGCCTTCAAAAGTACCATACATGGTGTGATAGTCCGTACTGAGAATAAAAATGGAATCGGTGCGGTGGTTGTCTGATTCAGGAGTAAAGAACAGGTCTACCATGTTCTCCGTATCCTGGATGTTCCACCTGCCGCTGATTCCGTACGGACGGGTCACCGTCACTGATGGCAACGGTGTCACTTTATTATCGGCAAACAAAACGTTTTCATTGTAGGTATTTGCATCAACGGCATCAGAATCAGTCTGCGCCAGATGGAACATGATGTTCCGGCCGTCTATCGTATCAATACCGGTCATGAACAGGGCGTTGCTGCGGAGATTGTAGTAGGCACGCCGCATGGTAAGGATGCCCAGTCCTTTATGCTCAAAGATGTTTTCATCCGGCAGGTCCGGGTTACGCAGGTTTCCGGTCATGGGAGCGCCGCAGACATAGGCTGCAGAACACCGGCGCTGGGTAGGAAAGGGTGAAAGGGAGAACATCTGCGGTTTCTGGGGAGCATCTTCCGGCAGGGTATTCATGAGGAAGGTGCCGGTAACATCCGGCCGCAGTTTGTCACCTTTCATGGCAAAATGAACGCTGATCCGGTTGGCGTCATAGTTCCAGCCGATGCGGTAGTAGCGCTTTTTGCTGTAGGTTGCGCAGACTGCTTTCCGGGTATTTTTGGGGAGCAGGCGGCGTCCGCCGAATACGTTGCGGTAGGCAGTCCGTTTACCGGTAGCCTTATCCCACAGTACCAGTTCAGAAAAGCAGAAGAACTTTACGTCCAGTAAGTCTATGCGGCCAATATGGGTGGGAGTAGAAAAGCAGAAACTCAGGTTTCCGCGGATACGCAGATTGGACAGAAAAACCGGCAGTGGCAGAGACGAAAAGGGAAAACGGACATCCTGAATGTCAAAAAAACGCGGTGGTTCGCGAAAGGTGCCGAACCGTGGCTTTCCGTCCTGTATGAGTTTCTCTGGTGGTGTAGTGACATCACGTTCAAACATAAGAAAAAGTATACTCCAACAGCTGTAAGAGTTCAAATACGACAAAAGGCAGCCGTTTACTACAGCTGCCTTTTGCCGGGATGAAAGATTCCTGAAAAATTAAACCTTCAGGTTTCTGGTCTGTTCTACGATGGAACCGGAAACTTCCGTGTTCTTGGCAACAGCGTCAGTAACACTGTGGATTTCTCCGGAAATGGCTTCTGTTGCCTTTGACATATCAATAACTGCCTGGGTAATACCCTGGGTGGTATCTGCCAGACATTCCATGGCAACAATCAGTTCCTTGTTGCCTTCAAGCATCTGGGCACTGTTATCACGTACGGTAATGGTGTTGTCATTGATGCTCTGCATGGCAATAAGAACTTCATTACTACCCTGGCTCTGTTCTTCCATAGCCTGGGAAATGGTATGTTCCTGGTTCTTGATCTTCTGGGTCAGGTCAAAGATGCGGCCGAACTGTTCCTGAACTTCACGGGTGTTATCAAGTACAACACCGATGGAAGTTCCCAGTTCCTGCAGACGCTGGCTGATGGACAGTGACTGTTCATTTGACTCTTCTGCCAGTTTGCGGATTTCGTCAGCAACAACGGCAAAGCCTTTACCGGCATCGCCAGCGTGGGCAGCTTCAATGGCAGCGTTCATAGCCAGCATGTTGGTCTGTTCTGCAATATGCTGGATAACTTCAGAAGCTTCCTGCATACCTTCAGATTCTTCAAAAATCCGCTGGCTGGTGTTTACGGCTTCTTCTACCTTCTGCTGGCCTGAGGTTGATTCAGTATCCAGCTGGGTAACCATCTGATCATTGTTCCGGAGAATTTCAGTTACACTGCCGATGTTGGCAACCATTTCTTCAATGGCAGCGGTAGCCTGGGTAACGGATGTTGCCTGGGAAGCAATGTTGTGGTCCAGGGTGGTAATACTCTGGGAAATAAGCTTGATGGTAGACTGGGTTTCTTCTACGGCAGCAGCCTGGGAAGTCATTCTGGTACGGATGTTTTCCGTCTGTGAATGAATGTTGTCCATGGCAACCGACATATGTTTGGTTACGGTATCAAGCTGGTCTGCAACTTCTTTTGTTACGGTACCGGAGCGCTTGATCTGGCCGATCAGGTCGCGGGAGATATGGGCGTAATCATTGAACTGCTTTGCCAGCTCACCCAGAGAGTCACGGGTAAGGACTGCCAGCTCGTCAACGGTATAGTCACCATGAATCAGGGTATCAGCGTATTTGGACAGATAATTTACCTGGCGCTGGTTTCCTGACATCTGGACTACCATATCAACGATACCCAGGAGCATGGCAATAATGCCCAGCGGAACACAGTTTGTTGCAATGACGTCAAGGATATTAGCCTGGGCGTTCAGTACTTTGAACAGCGGTGCAATCATGATCATGATCAGACCAATGTCCGCAAAAAAGGTAACGACACCAGCATTTTTTACCATACCCATGTTCCGGTATTTGGGAATGATGGGCAGGAATTTCATCCATCGGCTGATCTGCTGGTCAAATACGACGTACGTAAATACCGAAAACAGAAACAGTGATGACAGATTACTGAACAGAATGGAAATACCGTATCCGCCCGGACCGAACTTGATTCCGAATCTCTGGCAGAGTGCTACCGGAAACAGGACGTTGGACAGAATGGGGTATACGATACAGATATCCGTAAAACGCTTATATGACTTATTTGCCTTTAAGCAGGATTCCGGGGTTCCGTCGTACATCCGGATAGGCTTCATGCAGAAGTAGTAGATGGCAAAGGGTGCCAGAAATCCTGAGATTACGTAGGTGATGAATGGAACGGAGGCAAACAGCATGAGTGTCGTTACACGGTCATAGTATGAAACGAACAGTAACTGGCCCACAAATCCAAAAATCGGGATGACACAGGTAAGTGCACAAAAGATAAAAATGGAAAGCGGTGGTCTTGGCACTTCCGGTGCGTGGTCAAATAAAGCCATATCGTATTACTCCTTTGGTATGGTTATTTCAGTTTTGCATCAGCCTTTTTCCGTTCTTCTGCCAGTTTCTTCAGGGCGGCTTCCTTGTCGTTTACCATGAAAACCGGCTGTCCGGTTGCATCCATGGTATCACGCCACATAGAGCCTTCCGGATTAACCTTGTTACGGCGCAGGGTTACCAGTTTGATAGGCAGGTGTACATATTTGTTGTGCACCAGACCGATTACGATTTTGGTTTTTCCTGCCATGGCGGCATGAACGGCATTGTTACCCAGGCGTTCGCAGTACACAGAGTCAGTAGGAGTAGCAGGAGCGCTGCGGATCTGATAACTGGGGTCAATGTATTTCAGGTTGATATGGATCTTGTTTTCCTTAAAGTACTGTTCGATGCGGTCTTTCAGGTACAGACCGATATCGCCCAGCTTTACGTTACCGGAAGCATCTTTATCTCCGGTGGTTTTCAGCAGCTCCTGACCGGCGCCTTCTGCTACGATGACTACGGCGTGGTGACGTCTCTGGATGCGGTCTGCCAGGCTGGCAAGGAATCCGTCAGGGCCGTCAAGGTCAAAGGGAACTTCAGGAATAAGACAGTAGTTTGCTTCGTGGCTGGCAAGGGCTGTAGCGGTGGCAATAAAGCCTGATTCACGTCCCATCAGCTTAACAAGACCGACACCGTTAATCTGCGAATGGGCTTCCATATGGGCAGCCGCAACTGCCTGGGTGGCCTTTTCAACAGCGGTATCAAATCCGAATGATTTCTGGATGAAAATCAGGTCGTTATCAATGGTTTTCGGAATACCGACAACGGCAATCTTCAGGCCGCGGCGTTCTACTTCTTCTGCAATATCAAGGGCACCGCGCTGGGTTCCGTCACCGCCGGCGATGAAAATCATGTTCAGGTTCAGCCGTTCAATGGCATCTACGATATCAATGGTCCGGTCTCCACCACCACGGCTGGTTCCCAGGAATGAACCACCGGTCTTGTGGATGTCATCAACATTATCAGGGGTCAGCGGAATGGTTCCGTAGTCGTAATCAGGCAGCAGGCCTTTGTATCCAAACCGGATACCGTGGATGCGGCGGACACCGTAGCGGTTCCAGAGGCACCGGACAATGGCGCGGATTACATCGTTAAGACCGGGACACAGTCCTCCGCAGGTAACGATACCGGCATTTACGTGGGCTGGATTGAAATAAATGTTTTCGCGGGGGCCTGCTTTCTGGATCAGGTTGTTTGCGTACGCATCGGCTTCTGTTTCAAGAACATCATCATATACATCTACGTTATAACGTACGAATTCATCATCACGTACGTAATTGGCAATAAAATCTCCGTGTGTTTTGGACAGTTTGATGGGAGAAGGAATTTTACATTCTCCAAGCTGTTCAACGGTAAAATCAAAGCGACCTTTCATTTCGGCCTCCAGTCAGTAATTTTTTAATGGCGACCATCGTAGAAACGTGGTCAAAATAAAGTGTACTGTCTTGATATGGAATTCACAAGAAGAAGGCTGTAAAGGTGAAGAACACGCGGTTTACCGTAAATTTTTCCACGCATTGAGCAAAGTTCATAAAAACTGTAGATTTACAGTATTATTCAAGTCCCGGAGGATTTACACATGGAAGAAATTCTTGCCTTATTACAGGAAAATGCACGGTTATCGGTAGCAGATATGGCTGCCATGACTAAAAAAACAGAAGCTGAAGTATCAGAAATCATGAAGCAGCTTGAAAAAGACGGCATTATCCTGAAGTACGCGGCCATTGTAAATCCGGAAAAACTGTCTGGCCACGTAGTTCGTGAACGTGCTGAAATTGAAATCCAGGTTGTTCCCCAGCGTGAGCACGGTTTTGATGCCATTGCAGAACGCATTTACCGCTTTCCCCAGGTAAAATCTGTATACCTGATGAGCGGTGACTATGACCTGAAAGTAGTTGTTGAAGGCGAAAGTGTCCGCGACATCGGTTTCTTTGTTGCCCGCAAGCTTTCCACCCTGGAAGGTGTCCGCGGTACCCGTACTACCTTTGTCCTGCAGACTTATAAGGAAAACGACATCCTGTATGTGGCAGAAAAAAAGGACAACCGTGAAGGAGTAACTGCATAATGAGTCCTGAAACCAATACCCGTGAGGACCGGTTTTCCTTCAAGATGATGGATACCCAGCCATCCGGTATCCGTAAATTCTTTGACATGATTATCGGTCGTGACGACATCATTTCCCTTGGTGTCGGCGAACCTGACTTTCCTACCCCCTGGTGCATCCGTGAAGAAGCCTATTACCACCTGACCCAGGGCCACACCAGCTATACCAGTAACTGGGGGCTTATTGAGCTGCGGAAAGGCATTGCGGACTATATGGCCCGCTATAACATGGAGTACAACCCGAAAAACGAAATCCTCGTTACCATTGGGGTTTCAGAAGCCATTGACGGCATTCTGCGGTCAATCCTGAACCCGGGGGATGAGATTATTGTCTGTGAACCCTGTTATGTCAGTTATCAGCCTCTGGCCACCCTGTGTGACGCAAAACTGGTGCATCTGGATACCAGCGTAAACGGCTTTTACCCCACTGCAGAGCAGATTGAAGCAGCCATTACGCCAAAGACCAAGGCGCTGATGATCTGTTCTCCCAGCAACCCGACGGGCCGCATGATTCCTGCCGATGAACTGGAACGTATTGCAGAAGTAGTTAAAAAACACCAGATCTGGTGTCTGTCAGACGAAGTATACTGCGAACTGGTATACGATGATCACAAGCACGTATCCATCGGCAGTTTCCCCGGCATGAAGCCCTATACCGTTGTGCTGAACGGCTTCAGCAAGGCATTTGCCATGACCGGCTGGCGTATCGGATACATCTGTGCACCGGCAGAACTGCTGGCACAGGTAGTAAAACTGCACGGATACTCAAGCATCTGTGCGCCGATCATGAGTCAGTATGGTGCGCTGGAAGGATTGAAAACGGGTGCCAGTGAGGTTGAGCGCATGCGGGTAAGTTACCAGCAGCGCCGCAACCTGATGTATAAGGCATTTACTGAGATGGGACTGCCCTGTACGGAACCGGAAGGGGCATTCTACATGTTCCCGGATATCCGGCAGACCGGCTTAACCAGCGAACAGTTTGCAACGGAACTGATTCAGAACTATCAGGTAGCCGTTGTGCCCGGCAACGTATTCGGTGCAGGCGGCGAAGGGTTCATCCGCTGCTGTTACGCAACGGATATCAACAAAATCAAGATTGCACTGGACCGCATCCGCCAGATGGTGGATGCGCACCGCCGTTAAACCTTGAACCGTCCGATCAGATCATCCATACCCTGAATGTTTTCACGGGTTTCGGTGGCAAGTTCAGAAACCTGACTTGCTCCCTGGCTGATCTGACTGGCGCCGGAACTCATTTCCTCTACACTTCCCATAACCATCTGGGCCATGTTGTTCAGTGTCATTACCTGGTCATGAGCATTACTGGTAAGATCTTTAACTTCTTTTGCCGTCGTACGTACGTTGGCCGTAGAAGTGGTTACGTCTTTCAGTGCTTCAAGAACCTGTACGGAAGCAGAGTTCTGTTCGTTCATGGCAAAGCCGATTTCCTGCATCAGGGCATCAGTATCTGACAGTTTGTCAGTAATGGTGGTGAATGCTGCGCGGCTTTCTGCAGACTGGGTAACAACCTCGGTAATGGTCTTGGAAATGGTTTTCAGTTCCTGACTGATGTTCCGTGACTGCTTGCTTGAGTTTTCTGCCAGAGAACGGATTTCATCGGCTACTACCGAGAAACCGGCACCGGCTTCACCGGCATGGGCTGCTTCAATGGCGGCGTTCATTGCCAGCAGGTTGGTCTGGCTTGCAATACGGGCGATGACGCTGTTGGCTTCCATCAGGGTACGGCTCTGTTCAGCCATCTGGGTAACCTTCACGTCTACATCAGCCTGCTTCTGCTGGCCTTCGGTAGTTACGGCAATCAGTTCCTTGAACTGACCGCTCATCTTGCCGACGCTGTTGGAAACAGAACCGATATTTCCGATCATCTCTTCAATGGCGGCACTTGATTCAACAATGCCGGCGCTCTGGTTTTCAATCATGGTATCAAGACTGGTAACCTTATCAGCTGCAATCTGCATCTTGTCTGCAGATTCAGAACTGATGGCAGACTGGTTTTCAGCCTGTTTCTTGACACCGTTGATATTGGCTGCAATCTGGGTAATGGCACTGGCAGTTTCTTCACTGGTAGAACCAAGATTGTCACCAATGGTTGTCAGGGCACTCTGGGCAGATTTCAGGTCAATAACCATGTTTTGCTGGCGTTCCAGGAAGTTATCCAGGTCTTCACACAGGGCACCGATTTCGTTGTTTGCCCGGATTTTCGTACGGAATGTCAGGTCCGCATCGGTATCTTCTGCCAGAGCATGAACTGCATTGGCGGCTTTTGAAATCGGGTTGATGATCCGGACGGTAAAGATCAGGATCATGATAACGACAAAGGCAACGGCAGAAACCAGAATCGTAATGATGACGGTAGTGGCTACAGACCGGGTAGTGAGATCCAGGTCTTTTTTCGGCATACCGATGTAGAATGCTGCCTTTGCCTGGGGATCATCAAGCAGTACCCGTTCATAAACGGATTCGTAGTTTACACCGTCAAACTGAACGATACCGTAGGCTGCTTCATTTTTCTTGTAGATGGTATCCAGAATTTCCTGATTGTTCAGTTTTGAGTGGACATCGCGGACACCGGCTGCATTACGGCGGGAAGTTGCGATACGTTCATCATCAATGAAGATGGTAAAGTCTGAATCCAGCAGCTTGGTGTAGTGATTGATGGCATTTTCTGCTGTCAGGTCATCACGCAGAACGACAAAACCGTCAAAAACGCCGGGAACCGTAAGCCGTGAAACCGCAATGGAGTTCAGCGTGTTGTTCAGCAGAGTCATGGAATACAGCGGGAACCGGTCATGAGCTTTTTTTACCGTTGCATTATTCTGGAACATGGTTTTGGGAGAGTCCTGATCGGTGGTGTACGTGATGGTATTGGACATATCCAGCAGGTAAATGTCAGTAGCGTCAGTGGTGCTCATGAAGGCGTTCAGGAAGTACCTGAGGTCATGGGGATCACTGCTCTGGAGAGCTGTCTGCAGCTGGTCAATTTCAGTCAGCAGACGCACGCTGGTATACAACCGTTTCTGCCGTGCCTGTAAGTCCTGGTAAAAGGTATCATACTTAGCCGCAACCTGCGTTGCGGCGTAGTCGTTCAACCGTGAGCTCAGGGTGCTGGTAACGGCAACCTGCAGGAATACCGTCAGAATGATGAACGCAATAGTGAATACTACTGCGATAGTTGTACGCAGTGTTCCTCTCTTGTCTTTTTTACTTTTCTTGCTCATATCAATTCCTCTCAAACAATAAAGCGGCCTAACAGTGCATCCATAGCATTGATATTTTCCTGGGTTTTACGTGCCATATCAGAAACTCCCTGGGCAGCAGAGTTTATCTGCGATGCTCCAGCACTCATTTCATTCATGCTTCCCATTACCGATTCGGCGACAACGGTAAGTTTTTCCATTTCTTCAGTAACATGGACAGATCCTTCCTTCATATCCTTTGCGGTAGTCTGAACCTGACTGGTACTGGAGTTTACGTCTTTCAGTGCATCAAGAACCTGTTTTGATGCATTATCCTGTTCATTCATGGCATTGCCGATTTCCTGCATCAGACCGTCTGTGTCTGCCAGTTTGTCGGTAATGGTTCTGAATGCTTCACGTGACTGGGTAGAAGCTTCTACAACTTCAACAATAGTCTTGCTGATTCCTTTCAGCTCCTGACTGATGTTCCGTGACTGCTTACTTGAGTTTTCTGCCAGAGAACGGATTTCATCAGCTACAACCGAGAATCCTGCACCGGCTTCACCGGCATGGGCTGCTTCAATGGCGGCGTTCATTGCCAGCAGGTTGGTCTGGCTTGCAATGCGCGAAATAACGCTGTTTGCTTCCATCAGCAGGCGGCTCTGTTCAGACATCTGGGTAACCTTACCGTCTACTTCCGTCTGTTTTTCCTGGCCTTCCTGGGTAACGGTAATCAGTTCCTTAAAGTGACCGCTCATCTTCTGAACGGAAGAGTTAACGCTGGTAATGTTACCGATCATCTGCTCAATGGCAGCGCTTGATTCAATAATGCCGGAACTCTGGGTTTCAATCATGGAGTCCAGGGAGGTAATACGGCCTTCATTCTTCCGTACTTCCAGATTTGCCGTGGTAAGACATTCCATCTGGCTGTCAGTCTGCTTGCGTACGCCGGAAATATTGGCCATGATTTCTGCAATGGCACTGGCGGATTCAACAGAGGTAGTCTGCAGTGTAGCACCGATGCCCTGCAGGTCCCGCTGGGCGTTTTTCAGCTGGGTAACCAGCTCCTGCTGGTGTTCAAGGAAGGTATCCACGTCCTGGCACAGATGGCCGATTTCATCATCACCACGTACATTTACACGGTAGGTAAGGTCGGCCGTATCCGTAATGTCTGCCAGCTGGTGAATGGCATGGTATGCCTTACTGACAGGTTTCAGGACAAGACGTCCAATGGTAAAGTTGGCAACAAAAATAAACAGGACGATACCCAGAACAATGGAAATAGTAACCTGGGTTGCAACGGTCTGTTTGGTTTTGGTCCGGTCTGCAATGTCCTGACCCAGGGTTGCAATAATCTTGTATCCTTCATCAGTGGTGGCCAGTGGAATGGCTACGGAATTCATGGTTGCTCCGAATACCGAAGAAGTACCGAACTGCTGTTCACCGGTTTCAATACATTTCAGAAGGACCGGATCGTAGAAATCCATGCCGGAAATCTGATTCCGGTTTTCATCCAGGTAGGTACTGCCGGCCAGATAGGTATTAACAAAGTAGCCGATTTCGCAGTTCACCAGCTGTTTGTAGTAATTGACGTTTGAAAGGCTTGAAAGGTCATCTTCAACAACAATGAATCCGGTGTTGTTGGCAGAAACCGTTACGCGGGCAAAGGCAACCAGATAGACACGGTCATTATAGGCTGCATAGCCGGCAGCCTTGCCGGTTTTCTGTGCTTTCTTGAACAGTTCAGCATTATGGAAATCATAGTCAATGCCGTCTGGAGAAATAGAAGAAAACTTAACGTGGCCGTCTGAATCAGCATAATGGCAGGCTGTTGCATCAAGGGATGCGCAGAAGGTATTCAGGTATGAAAAACCTTCAAACTTGTTATTCGATTTTACCAGCTGGTCAAATTCACGTGATCTGGCAAGAACAGAAAGCTGCAGGGCCAGCATGTTTTTTTTCTGTTCCATGGCAGTTTTAAAGGATTCTGCCTTTTCCATGGTAAGGGATTCAAAGTGGGGGGCCAGCGCAGCATTGGTAGCTATGGCAGAGGTGCCGGTAACAAGCAGACCAAAGATAAAGAAACCGGCAATCATACGGGCAAAGAATTTGGATTTCAAGGATTTCAGTTTCATCTGAGCTGCAGCAGTAACCTTACCGGCGGTTTCCTGGGCAGCATCTTTTGCAGCATCTACAAGATTCTTTGCTTCTTCAATTTTTGTTTTGTCTAATTCAGGTGTAACCATGAATACTCCTCTGAACAAAATTGTGCATAGTGAAACATGGTCATTATAGCGTTGCCGTGTCAAAGTCGTTATACTTTTAAACTGACCACGTTTTTCAAAGGTTTTTTTGCTAAAAATATGAGTTTTTTGATAGTTCAGCATGTTTCATATACCTATCCTGATGAAGAGATCCTTGCCGTACAGGATGTAAGCTTTACGCTTGAAAAAGGTGAAAGTCTTGCCGTCCTTGGTGCCAACGGATCAGGAAAAAGTACCCTTGCCCGCCTTATCACCGGGTTTTTAGTACCGTCTTCCGGTTCTGTTACCCTTGAATCGTCAGAAACGGCGGAAAACCTGCAGGGGACGGTTCCCAACGGTATTGTGTTCCAGTCACCGAAAACCCAGATTATCAGCGGTATTACGGAAAATGATACGGCACTGGGACCGGGCAATATTCATGTTACGGATGAAGAAACAGAACGCCGGGTATCGCGCCTGCTGGAACTGGTGCAGCTGACCCATAAGCGGACTGCACCTTCGGCATCCCTTTCTCTGGGACAGACCCAGAAACTGGCGCTGGCCGGTATTCTGGCACTGACGCCGGAACTGCTGGTGCTTGATGAATCGGTAGCCATGATTGATCCGGTCTGCCGGAAAGAAATCCTTGATTTTATTGATGACTATAAGGCACAGGGAAAAAGTGTCATTTCCGTAACCCACGATGTAGATGAAGCCATGCGGTATGACCGGATTCTTGCCATGGAAAAGGGATCTGCCGTCTTTTATGGCAGCCGTGAGGAATTTAAGGCACGGCCTGTTCTGGTGGACCAGATATTCGGGTATGCCATGCCGGCTCCCTTTGAGTACCAGGGGCCAGCCGATGAATCCAAAAAGAACGCCCTGGTGTTCCGGAACGTACAGTTCAGTTATCAGAAAGACGGAGAATCGTTCCCTACATTAAAAGATGTGTCGTTTACCATACCCTCCGGCAGTCTGGTTGCCGTTATGGGGCCCAGTGGCAGCGGAAAGTCTACCCTGTTTGAACTGGCTGCCGGCCTGCTTGCTGCCAATAGCGGTGATATATGGGCTGATGGCAGGGTATCCCTTGCCCTGCAGGATTCTGAAAGTTCCCTGTTTGAAGTATTCTGTGCCGATGATGTTGCCTACGGGCCACGGAACAACGGGGTGCAGGGAAAAGAACTGAAAAAGCGGGTCCGGGAAGCCATGGATATGGCAGGCTTACCCTTTGACCAGTTCAAGGACCGCACCTGCCGTTCTTTAAGCGGCGGACAGAAACGGAAACTTTCCCTGGCTGGCATCATTGCCCTGAACAGCAGTGTCTTTCTGTTTGACGAACCTGGCGCCGGCCTGGACCCCCAGGGACGGACCCAGATTATGGAAACCCTGCAGAACCTGTGTCGTGCCGGCCATACCGTCATCTATTCTACCCACCGGTATGAAGAAGCTGCCTGTGCACAGATGACTTTATTAGTAGAAAACAACACAATCCGCTGGAAGGACGAGGGCGCTTCTGTGATGGACCGTGCAGAAGAACCGGCCGGTTTGAACCGGGTTACATCCATTGACCCCACCGGCATGCTGCAGGGGCTTTCTGTAAAGTCACCCCTCAGTAAGGAAAACGTATCGGTGCTGCACCGGTTGTCTCCGGCCCTCAGGACACTGGTATTCCTGATAGCGTTTCTGCCTTCCGTATTTCTGAAAAACTTTACGCTGCTGGGAGTTTCTGCTGTCATTGCGGTGCTGTACGGACTTTTGGCCAAGGCACCGGTTAAGCGGACCGTGGGGCTGTACCTGAAACTGATTCCCTGGATGCTTTTCTTTACGCTGCTGCAGTTCCTGATTATGCCGGTACCGGACGGAACCACTGTTTTCTTTCAGTGGGGACTGATCCTCATTACCCGTGGAAAAATCCTGCAGTCATGCCGTACGGCAATCCGTCTGTTCTGTGCTATCTTCAGCATGTACGGTTACCTGTCTACGGTTACTGATGAAGAAGTAATCATGGGGCTCAAAAAAGTCTGTCCCGTTAAGTCCATTGTGCTGGTTGTTACCGTACTGTTCCGTTTTCTGCCGCTTCTGGCAGAAGAAGCCCGGCTTATCATCAAGATTCAGCTGGTGCGGGGCGGCCTTTCCCGGCAGAAGGGTTTCTTCAATACCGTAAAAGCACTGCTGCCCCTGTTTGTACCGCTTATCCTGAAAACTCTGGAGCGGGCAGAGCAGATGGGAGATGCCTTAACGGCCCGTTATTTCTGAAGGGCGGCGGCTACGGCACGGGCGGCGTTTTCACCGTCCAGTGCAGACGAGATAATGCCGCCGGCATATCCAGCCCCTTCTCCGGCCGGGTATAATCCCGCAATTACCGGACTCTGCCAGGTTTCTTTATCGCGGAGGATACGTACCGGCGTACTGGTACGGGTTTCCGGCGCAATCATCAACGCTTCATTACAGATAAAGCCCTTCATTTTATGGTTAATGATGGCAAAGCCTTCTTTTAAGTGACTGGCAATGTGTGCCGGCAGCAGGGTGTCCAGCCGTGCACTGTAAATACCCGGGGCATAGGTGGTGTCGGGCAGGGTAGTGCTTGCAGTGCCTGCCATAAAGTCTGCCAGGCGCTGTGCCGGTGCTGCCTGCGGATTTCCGGTGGCGGCTGCACAGGAAGTTTCAATGGCGGTGCGGAACCGTAAGCCTGCAAGAGGGTCGCCGGGAAATGCTGCGTATTCTGCCGGTACGTCTTCCGGCCGGATTTCAACCACAATGGCGGCGTTACTGAACCGGCCGCCACGGTCAGAGGGCGACATGCCGTTTACCACGATACTGCCGGGTGCGCTGGCGCTGGGAACAACAAGACCTCCGGGGCACATGCAGAAACTGTACACGCCGCGGCCACTGGCCTGGGCGGTAACACGGTACTCTGCCGGCGGCAGAATGTCTCCGCGTTCCTTGCCGTGGTACTGCATGGCATCAATAATGGTACGGGGGTGTTCTACCCGGACTCCGGCAGCAAAGGTTTTTGCTTCAAGGGCGGCAGGCTGTACGTCATACACCATCTGGTATACGTCCGGAGCGCTGTGGCCGGTGGCCAGAATCACTGCGTCTGCCTGCAGGACCTCTGTACCGGTGGAAATACCCGTTACCCGGTTTCCGTCCATAACAAGAGAGGTACAGCGGGTCTCAAACAGAATTTCTCCGCCGTAATCACGGATGGTCTGGTTCATGCGGTTGATGATGCCGGGCAGCTTATCGGTGCCGATATGGGGATGGGCATTGGTCAGAATGTCTTCTACGGCACCATGAAAATGGAACAGCTGCAGGGCCCGGGGAATGTTTCCCCGCTTGTTGCTGCGGCTGAACAGCTTGCCGTCAGAAAACGTGCCGGCGCCGCCTTCTCCAAAACAGTAGTTGGTATCTGAATCCACCGCTCCCCTGCGGCTGATGTCTGCTATGATGCGTTTACGGGCGCTGGTTTCAGCTCCCCGTTCTACGATAATCGGTTTAATCCCCTGTTCCAGCAGTGCCAGGGCTGCAAAAATACCGGCAGGGCCATCGCCTACAATAACTACCCGTTTTGCGTTTTCATCAACTTTCTGCCATTTGGGCTCAAAAGGAGCTCCCGCATCGCTTTCTTCTGGCATATCGCCATCGGTATAGATGTCGTACCGCAGATGCAGCTTGATACCGCCCCGGCCCCGTCTGGCATCCAGGGATTTCTTTACCTGAACCAGTGCAGAAATATTCCTGTTCTGTATGCGGACCTGTTTTTTTGCAAGTTCTGCAATCAATGCAGTTCTGATGAGCGCTTCGTCGTTTTCCTGTCCCGGTTGAACGGTAATGGTAGCCGTGTATTTCATGGGCTCAGTATGGCAATTATCACAAAGTTTTGCAATTTTGCTTTATACTGACAAAAAAAGGGAACTATCAGAAAATTCAAGGAGAACCTATGTATATTGCAGATTCTTCGCGCTATCAGCGCATGACCTACAACCGTTGCGGATCCAGCGGCCTGAAACTGCCGAAAGTTTCACTGGGACTGTGGCATAATTTTGGAACCAACGACAGCTTCAGAAACATGCAGGCCATGTGCCGCACGGCTTTTGATAATGGTATTACCCACTTTGATCTTGCTAACAACTATGGGCCGGAACCTGGTTCGGCAGAAGAAAACTTTGGCCGCATTTTAAAATCAGACCTGAAACCGTACCGTGACCAGCTGGTTATCTCTACAAAAGCCGGTTACGGCATGTGGGAAGGCCCCTATGGCGACGGTGGCAGCCGTAAATACCTGCTTTCCAGTCTTGACCAGAGCCTGAAACGCATGGGTCTGGATTATGTAGATATTTTCTATCATCACCGCTTTGATCCGGAAACTCCTATAGAAGAATCAATGATGGCTCTGGACCAGGCAGTAAAAAGCGGTAAGGCGCTGTACGCCGGTATTTCAAATTACAATGGGGCACAGACTGAAGAAGCTGCACGGATTTTAAAGGAGCTGCACTGTCCGTTCATCATCAACCAGCGCAGATACAATATCTTTACCCGTGACATCGAAACCGACGGAGTAAAGCAGTTTGCCCACGATAATGGCATCGGCATCATCTCCTTCAGTCCGCTGGCACAGGGGCTGCTGTCAGACCGGTATCTGAACGGTATTCCGGAGGACAGCCGGGTACGTAAAAGCGGCGTTTTCCTGAAAGAAGGCGATCTTACCCGTGAACGGGTCAACCAGATCCTGAAACTGAATGAAATTGCCAGAGAACGCTGCCAGACTCTGGCTCAGATGGCATTAAGCTGGGTTGTCCGTGACGGTGATGTTACCAGTGTTCTGATTGGAGCCAGCAAACCTGAACAGATTGCAGAAAACTGCAAGATTGTAAACGCCGCTCCCTTCACCCAGGAAGAACTGGACGCTATCAATGCAATAACGCTGTAATTATTGACCTTTTACGGGCATTACGGCATTATGTGAACAAGGAACTTAAGTACAGCTG
>JAKSTT010000029.1 GCA_024413635.1 Treponemataceae bacterium
CTGCTAATCCCAAGATTGCTTGCAGTTGGCAGGTATTACATTTCAAAAGGATTCTGCCCCCCCTCCGTTACGGTAAACACGTACTTGGTGAGTTCTTTTACTTTTGTAACGACGTACAGGTCGGATTTAGGGGTGGGCATGGTTATTTACTCAGTTCACTAAGCACTTCATCAAATTTATGAGTAAACTTAAACTTTATCTTCTCCGTTATATCGATTGACATGACTTTTTCAATACGTTGTTTTTCATTGCTAATTTTATCTGTGTCAGACGAACCATCATTATACACCATGTAGGTAATTGAATTTTTCTTTGATAGAAGTCTTTCCCGAAGGATGTTTGTGATATGTTCATCATCAGTATTGACGCCATATCCAAGAATGATTACCTCATCAGCATCTAACAATGCATTAGTTGCTTTTTCATATTCATGAATCTGTCTTGAACAGATTACTGGTTTAACACCACTTTGCACTGAAATAAACGGAAAAATAAAGTCTTCATCAGAAAAGTTATTCAAAGTATCAACACGCTTTGTTCTTATATCCTCAAACAAATCCATTTTTCCATGGACGTATGCGAAGTCACCAGTTGTAAATATTTTTTCAATGAACCTTGTTTGATTTGTCGTAACGATGAAAGAAGGATTAATCGATGAAAATTCTTTTATCTTATGATAGTACGTTTTCTTTACATTTGAAAGAATTGTATTTTCAAATGTATCCAGCATAGTCAAAAGATTTTTTCGTTTTTCTTGAATCGTCACACCCGAAGGGATAAAATTCTGTTGTTTTGAAAGTCCTTTTAAAAGACTGAGATAGGTTGCGTAATATAATTTTATAACACGCCGACACTCATCTGGATTTTCACCAGGATTTCTTAAATAGTTAAATTGCGAATCAATAAGAGAATAGAAGGATCCTTCTTTCAAAAAGGAATTAAGATATGGACTTTGCTCAAAAGATTCATTGTCTTTTATTGGAAGATAAAATTGATTGCAATAAATTTCTTGAAAACTACTTCTAATTAATTCAATTTCGTCCTTATCCTTTTGTTTGTCATATTCACCATTTTTATAGGCTAAATACTTTTTAATAATAGTTAATTGGTCCGCATCAAAATTATAAATTTTTTGTAAATCACCATCACTAAGGTCTTTTACGGTCTGGTATAGAACGCTGGTTGAATGAGCAGTCAAAATGGTTCCGTTATTTGGAATTAGGATGTCATTTTTCTCTTTATCATTAAGACTTTTTATAAAATCCTTGACATTTACAGCTCGTATCGTATCACGCTTATAATCTGCACCAGACGGTATTCCATATTCTACTTCACAACCAGCCCCAAGCAGGAAAGTTACTTTTGGTTTATCAGTTTTCTCTTTTTCTGCCATACCCCTAGCCTACCCCACTTGCCGGAGGGCACCGGGCGTAAATACGCCCGGACGTGGGGCCCCCTTTGTTAGATTAGTTAACGGCGGCACCGCCGCCTGGATGATAGTTAGTTACTTTCAGTAACTAACAAAGCCGGAACTACACCGTGTCCCTTATCGTCAACGCCGCCGAGGCTATCAGCGTCACCATCGTAGAAGACGCCGCGCACGTAGTAAACGAAATCATCATTATCGTCAGGCGAGCGCAGCCACCACCAAACACCACCATAGCCGGTACTACTTTGCTTTGCATAATTTGCAAGAGCATAGTCCGTAGTTTTACGGATTCTTGTATTGCCGGTTCCATAACTGCTGGAGCTGGCAAATCCATAATCAGTTGTCGTTACTTCCTGTTCACTCAGCAGGAAAATCTTATCCTGCGTATTTTCACAGTAATAACTGGTGGCCTGTTTCAGGTTGTTACCGGCATCACTGGTACTGCGGGCACTATTGTCTACGGTGGAAATCTGAATTTTTGCCTGCTGGCTTGCGGTAAATGCCTGCTGTAAAAAGCCTTTATCTGTCCAGTCTATGGTATAGCTGTTACGGGTACCGCCATCAGTTACAAACTGGTTATCAATGCCGTTAAGCCATGCACGGATATTGCTGTATGCATAGTTGTTGGCATAAATTGTTTTTCCGTTCGAGGTACGCCTGATGGAATCATCGTAGTATGGCACGTTTGCAGTAAGCAGGCGTTCTGCAAACAGCAGGCCTTTACTGCTGTCCAGTACACGCCAGATTATGGGTTCTACCTTAAAGTATAGGGTTCTGCCACCAGAAGATTTCTGTACATAGTCTCCATTGCTGTATCTGTACTGGCTGTTGCTGGAACTGCTGCCGGTGCAATAACCATTTTCTTTTACTCTGGCATACCAGTTGCCATCACTGCCCAGATAATACTTTGCTCCTGTTATTTCAGGATTTACTACCCTTTCATCAACTATTACAGAAGCTGCCTTTATGGTTTGTGGGTACACACCAAACTTAACGTAGGTAGCACCACTTATTTTTGCCGGAATTGAACTGCTGGTTATGCCGTAGGTAGTAAGTTCTGATTCAGTAAGGACTTTGTATGCACCTAAGTATTCAAGACTTGTTCTATTCATAGTTCTTAGCACTGTTCCACAAACTGAACAAACAAAAGTTACTGTAGTTTCATTCATTGTTCCAACAGTCTCTTTATGACCTGCCGGAATTATTCCCATTTCTTGAGCACCACATACAGAACATATCCGTTTTTTACCACCATCAGTAGTACAAGTTTCAACTGTTACAGTCTGCCAGCTGCCAAAGGAATGTGTTGCCTTACTATTTACAACAGTTGAATGTTCACAGGTTGCTGCATGCCAATGATATGTATTATCACTTGTCCATTTTGTTGAATACGAATGACCGGTTGCAGAAATAGTTCCTGTTTCTACTTTCTTGCAGACACTACATACCCGTTCTTTTTTTCCAGAATCCAAACATGTTGCTGCTGTTACCGTTACCCAACTGCCATAACTGTGATTACCAGTTGCAGAAATTACACCCGTTTCTACATATCCACATACACTACAAGTTCTGTTTTTACTACCTGTAGTTCCACAGGTTGCAGAAGTTACCGTCTGCCAGTTGCCAAAAGAATGGGCTGCAGTATCCGTTTTTTCACTGCTATGCTCACAGATTGCTGCATGCCAATGATATGTTTCATCGTATGTCCATTCACTGCTGTATACATGTTCATGCTTTGTTTCCGGTTTTCCGCAAACTGTACAGGTTCTGATGCACGTTCCGCCATCATCAGGAGCAGACCATTCGCCCATTACGTGTACTGCAATATCACTCTTTTCTCCACTATGCCCACACGTTGCCCCATGCCAGTGGTTATCATCATCAAAAGACCAGGTATCTGCAAAGGCATGTCCCGTAGCCGGAATACTCTCTGTACGATAATAGCTGCAGGTATCACATTTCTGCCGCTTTACCCCTTCTGTTACACATCCTGCTGCAGTTATAAGCTCCCATTCATTAAGCCCGTAGGTATGAGTTGCCGTACCTGATTTCTCAGTACTATGCCCACAGGTTGCCTGATGCCAGTGTTCAGTTTCTGAGTACGTCCACTCAGCAGTAAATACGTGCTCGTGCTTTGTTTCTGCTTTACCACATACCGTACAGGTTCTGGTGCAGGTACCATTCCTGTCAGGGCTAGACCAGCTGCCAAACGTATGCTTTGTCTTTCCGCTCTTCTCATCCGCATGCACACAGGTGGCTGCATGCCAGTGATAGTCTGTATCGGACGTCCAGGAGGTGGCATACTGGTGCAGATGGTCAACGGCAACGTACTTACAGACAGAACAGGTTCTGAAGCGGTCTCCGGCGGCGTTACGGGTTGTCCAGCTGCCAAAGGTGTGAGCTGCCTTATACAGCTGCTGCTCATCAGTATGGCCACACAATGCCTGCTTCCAGTGATAGGTTTCGTCTGAACTCCAGTGGTTTTCGTGCTTGTGGACATCAGTTACCGTAATGGTATAGAAATCGATATCGTTTTCGGTAATATAGGCATCAGCTTTTTCCCCATACTCCAGTTCCCAGCTGTCGTTTTCCGTATCGTTATCTTCTCCGTAAAACAGCACCGTACGTTTATCAAGGGAATTAAAGTTTACGGTAGGTTCTTTGTTTACGGCAAAGGAATATTCCATTTCGTTACCGGTTTCAATATGGCCGCTGCTTGAAGCACCAAAGAACGAAAGCAGCAATGGATCATCAATTGAAAAACTGGGGACCTGCACTGATTCCTTAGTGTTATGAACTACACTGAACCGCTGGCTGTTACCGTCCGGGTACAGTGCAAAACCGTTCAGTTTGGCAGTAAGGTTCTTTTCCGGGTTTTCGGCATATACGTTGATGCTTAGTTTTTCGCGGAAAATCCTAAGCGGAATCGTATCATTCCAGACATTGTGCCTATAGTCTTCAATTTCTACATTCAGGAATGTATCAATGTATGGCTCAGTAAAATTGGATTTGGTTATATCCAGCGTGATGGAACGCTGGGCTTTATCAGGACGGGCAATAGATGAAATAATGAAATCCTGTTTAGTACCGCCATCAATTGTTATGCGCTCATCATCAGAGGTTATGGTAATGACACTGGTTTCAGCGACAATGTTGGTAGTATTTTCTACAAATACCTTCATGTTATAGGTATTGCCAGCGTACAGATAACCGTCATCAGCCTGGGTGCCGGAAATTTCACCGGAAACTTTCAGAGTGTACATGCCCTGTGGCGCTACAGCCAGGGTACCAACGTGTTCGCCGCGGATTTTTGGAGTTACGGCTGCAGTTGCACGGTCTCCGGCAGCCGTAGTAACCGTTACGGTAAGTTCAGTACCGGCAACCGGCGAATGGAGCGTTACCTTTCCGTTCTGGTCAGTAGTTGCTGTTTCTGTATAGCTTGGATACACGGTTGATACCGCGGTTACGGTCTGGCCGGCCAGCGCCTGTACGCCTGACCCGTTACTGGTAGAAGAAAAACTTACCAGATTCAAAGAGTATTCGATATTGCGGCCGATTTTGCGGAACAGCAGAAGGCCGTTTATTTCGGCAACATTTTCGGTCTGTTTTGACATGGTGCCAAAGCTTGACGTAAGAGAACTTTCCGTTGTGGCAGTTATGGGAGCATTGGTGGCACCATCTGAAACAGCATGTTCACTGACAATATACTGGGCACCGGTATCAGAGCGGATCCAGGTACCCCAGAAATAGGACGGACTTATGGTTGTAGTAGGAGTTGGTGGCACCGGTTCACCGTCTGCGGGTCCGGACGGATGTGGACAGGAAATAAAAAATACTGATAAAAAGAGTGAGAGACAAAGAATCAGGAAAGGCTTACACAGGGAGTTTTTCATAATTAGCTCCAGTTGTATTTGTTCAATACTACCAGTATACCTTTCTGATATGTATAATCAAGTCCTGATTTTTGTAATTTATTCCTAATTTTTGTGATAAAGGCTTACCCTTACCCGTTGAACACGTCCGTAAAGTATCCGCTGGCGGAAATAGGTTCGCCAGCTTCTATCAGGTGGCGGCAATCGCCCATAATCTGGGTGCGGAATGCCACAATGCCGGGCTCCCGTTCTTCTGCGTTCATGACCGTTACTGAGGTGGTGGGACAGAAGAAATGCTGCAGCAGTGGAATCATGGGAATACCGGTCAGGTAACTCATGATGGCGGCGGTCATACCGAAGTGACAGACGAAGACCAGGGTAGTATCATCAACTGAAACACCCTTACTGGTTGTTGCGGTATGATCGGTATAATAAACTGGAGAACTGGTTATCCGTTGGGGAGAATCTTCGGAGCGGCGGTATCCGTAATGGGAAAGAACCGCATCAAGGCCAGCTGCCATAGATTCATACCGCTGTTTTCCTTCCGGAACACTTTTAAAAGGCTCCACATTCCACCAGTCCCGGCGGAACCAGTCGCTGTGGGCAGTAAAAACCCGCGGCATCCAGTCCCAGGCACCAACGGTATCGCCGGTATCAGGACTCTCTACACGGAAATAAATCTCTTCAAGCCAGGGAAGCGTTGTGCCTTCCATACCCAGTTTTTTCAGGCCGAAGCTTGCTGTATCCTGGGCACGGCCACAGGGAGAAACAAACACCTGTGAAATGCCCTTCCACTGACGTATCCGGTCACCGAGAATTTCAGCTTCCCGCCAGCCTTTCTCTGTCAATGAATCATGGACGTAATCCGGGTCCCCATGGCGGATGAAAATCAGCCGCATGTTACCGTCCTGCCTTTTTCAAGAGACCTACAACCTGATCCATCTGTTCAGTCATGGCTTCTGCCTGGCTGGCATCCGGTACCTGACCGGCAAGATTCCGCAGATATTCCATGGTCTTTAAAAGACTTGGTGCTGTTTTCGGTGGTTCCGGAATAATACCGCCGGTTTCACGTACGGCTGTTGCGGCAGAAAGCAGTCCCGGTTTACCCTTCAGACGGGCAATGACATAATCCAGTTTCAGCCGGTCAAGGCTGTGCATGAATGCCGTATGCTTGTCTTCCGGAAGCCACTGGGTAAGGTCACGGAGATCACTGAACATGGCAGCTGCAGAAGTGAAATCAGGCCGTTCTTCTGACTTGAAAACCACGTTCTGCAGAACATTGCTGACAGTTTCCACCGTACGGATTTCCGGATCCGGATGATCTGACATGAAGTCTTCATAATCTGGTTCTGATACTACCGGTTCCGGAGCTGGCGGCTCTTCTTCGACAGCAGGTTCTTCCTCAACAGTTGTTTCTTCCGGAAGTTCATCTTCTACTGCAACCTGCTCTTCTTCATCGGCTGGTTCTTCAAATACAGGCTCTCCCGGAAGTTCGATTTCTGAAGATTCTTCTTCAAGTTCCGGTTCACTCAGCAGGTCGTCGCCGATAAGATCAGAAATAGTCGGGACATCCGTCAGTTCATGGAGATCATCTTCTTCAACGGGTTCACTGATTAAATCATCAACAGTGGGTATTTCATCTTCAGAAGTATCACGGTCACCAGGGAACAGTATATCATCGTTCAAATCAGGTTCCAGTTCAGGCTCCATTTCGGGTTCCATATCCGGTTCAAATGAGTCCGGAACAGATTCAGCTGCGGGTACCGGCTCAGTAACCGGCTCAGTATTCTGTTGTGGCTCCGGCTGTGACTGTGGTTCTGTCCGGGGCCGTTCTTCAGCAGGTCTGGCAGGAGACGCCGGTGCCGGTTCCCCTACAGACTGGTACATGGTTTCTTCACCTTCAGTATCATCAATGAATTCTTCTTCAAAACCGGTTCCCTGCACATCAAGGAGTGAATCAGTTTCATCCGGGGCATACTGCTGGCTGTTTCCTTCCGTAAAGGGATCAAAATCAAAAGCCCCATCCCTGCTCTGGTCATATTCCAGCGGCATATCATCATCAATCAGCTGGTGATCAGTCAGTTCATTCTGCAGATTCTTTCGGTACATTTCTTCATCAATGGGACGCAGGTACTCTGCCGGCGGCACATCAAGGGTCAGGGTATCATAAGGATCTGTTTCAATGTCGTCAGACTCAGGCTCAAACTGCAGCAGCTGGTCATAATCAATCTGTTCGATGGATGCAATATCTTCTGACAGATCTTCAATAATCGGTTCCGGAACAACCGTATCCTCTTCAATGTCTTCATTCTGGAAACTGTTTTCATACATTTCCAGGGATTTCTTAATGGATTCGGCATCCCCGTTCCGTGCACTGTCAGACAGAATATCAGTCATCAGTGCAGTAATTTCCGGCTGCTCACTGTTCTGATTACCTACCCTCTGGACACTGGCCAGAATCATCGGGTTGTTTTCGTCGTATTCCAGAGCCTTTTTCCATGAAAGTAAAGCGTTTTCCGGGTCATTAAGCTGTTCATAGACATCACCACGCAGCCCCAGGGCCACCGAATCAGATGGTTTCTTCTGCAGATAGCGGTCAAGATGTTCAGCAGCCTCTTCAAACTGCTGGTTCTGCAGGAACTGACGGGCAGCATCACGCAGATAGGTAAAGTTTCCCGGTTCCAGTTCTGAAATACGCTGGAAACAGCCATTTGCCTTATCAACATGGCCACTGCGGATGAAATACTGTGCCAGCATGTTAAGGTATGCGGTGTTGTCAAGGTTTGCCTTATACAGGCTTTTCAGTTTTTCCCCGGCTTCTTCCAGCCGTTTCTGGTCAATAAGCAGTTTGCTGTAACGGAGTTCATAATCCAGATTATCCGGTGACAGTTCCACCATGCGCTGAATTTTCTTTAAAGCATCGCCGCTGCGTCCCTGTCTTTCGTACAGCTGTTCTACCCCATTGAGGGCGTTCATGTTTTCGTCATCATAATCGAGAGCCGTATTGTAACTGGTTTCAGCATCCAGATACCGTCCCTGCTTTACATTGAGATGTCCTTTTGAACTGTGCAGTTCTGGAGAAGTCGGATTGATTTTGATTGCCTGCTCCAGGATTGAATCACATTTATTCAGGTCCTTGCTGTGCATCAACAGTTCTGCATACCCGTTCATTGCTTCTTCCCAGCCGGGTTTGGATTTCAATGCGTTCTCATAGGCAGTTTTTGCTTCTGCTTCTTTTCCCAGTGCCTGATAGCTTCTGGCAGAGTTCAGGTGAAGAATCGGATGGTTGGGGTCAATCTGCAGAGCCTTCCTGAAGGTGAGGAGTGCTTCAGCATGATTTCCCCGTAATGCCTGGATACATCCCAGGTGATTGATGGTCAGGACATCAAGAGGATTCCGCTCAAGAACCTGATTGAAACATTCTTCTGCCGCATCGTATCTGCCTGCCATTTTATAGGTATGTCCCAGATTATAGTTAATCTGCACCGTATCCGGTGACGTCATGAGGCCTTTTTCCAGTACGGCAATGGAACGGTCAAATTCACCGACACGGCGGTAAATTCCGCCAAGTTCATTCAGGGCATCAATATCGGTCGGAACCAGTTTCAACACTTCATTGAAGGGTTCTATAGCGCGGCGGTCATTTCCGGATTTTACGTAACAGGTTCCCAGCTCTTTCCATAAAGCTGCATCGCAGGGATCTGCATCAAGGGCCTGCCGCAGCAGACGGGTTGCCATAGCAAAGTCACGTGACAGTTTGGCTGCCTGCACTCTCTGTAAAACGATTTGTGTTGATTTGTCTGACATATCTCTATCTCTCTCTTTACTGCAACTTACTTCTTTCTTGAACCGGGACGGGCATATACCTCAGATGACAAAGGCCCGGTTACCACCGGCGTATCACCGGAATAGGCACAGACGGCAAAATAGTACAGTTTTCCGTTTTCCAGACCGTGCAGGGTGACGGATGCTGTATTACCACAACGTATGGGACTGCTGCCCTCAAAAGCTGCAGTTCCCAGGTATTCACCTGGCCGTTCACCGTAATACACCAGATATCCGCCAACGGAACCTTCTCCCATGGTATCTGTTGGAGATGCTTTCCATGAAAGGGTTACCGTTCCGTTACCGGCAACGGCCGTCAGGTTGTAGGGTGCAAAAGGCAGTTCACGGCTGCTGTATGAAATATCAAAACCGCTGATTACCGGAGTATAGGATGCGGTTCCATCAGTAAACAGCATTCCTTTAATCTGGAAATACAGGTTATACCCGGTCTGGTACCGGCTAAGGATCTCATCACTGGAAAATTCATGCCATGCCGGTTCCTCGTCAGTCCAGCCATAGGGTTGGGTATCCCAGCGGAGGTAATACCGGGTATCACTCAGTTCCGGTACGGTTTCATTAACGTGTATGCGGTTAATCTTTACCCCGTTGTCTGAGATTTTGAATATGCCGGTCATAAAGGTTCCGCCTTCTGCAGCGTACCGGTCAAACAATGAATTCTGCAGTTCATCAGTTGGAACAGCTTTCCGTTCAATGCTGAAGTCATCCAGGTATCCGGTATAGGAAGGACACAGTTCCAGGTCTGCCACCACTCCCAGACGGGCCGGATATACGGTGCCGGATTCCCGGCCCGTATCGGTTATGAACCGCATGTCCTCAATGCGGCCATTGACCAGATATTCCAGCAGACCGTTTTCAGCATTATATACCAGCTGATGGTATGACCAGCTGCCGGGTATGAGAACCGATTTTCCCTTTATTTCCAGTGATTTATTATTTTCCCTGTAGGTATCAAAGACATTGGTAAAATGCCATACCAGATGATTGTTTTCAAAGCCGGCAACAATCATCTGATACAGTGAATAGTTTGCCAGATTGCGTGATGAATGCCAGCCGAGAATCTGTTCGCCGCTGTCTACTACGGATGGATTCATCCAGAATCCTACAGTAAATGAACCGGTAAGACCTGAAGTTCCGAAGAGGGCATCCGGACTGGCTTTCAGGGTAAGACCGCCGTTTCCGCGGAACAGTACTGAATTTCCATGATCACCATGGTGATCAACCAGCACTGCAGCATCAGTTCTGGCGGCAGTTACCGTATAGTGTCCGGCTTCATCGTAAAACTGCCGCCCGTTAAAATTCAAAAGCACATCAGTATCCCGGGTAACCTTCAGTTCCCGTTCTGCTATCATCCAGGCATCACAGCCTTCTTCCCCGCGGGTCCAGGCTATGTTGTCTGCTGCAGCAAGTCCCTTCCAGCCGGCAGAACCGCCAATGGCATACATGCCGTCTTCAGCCTGGAGTGTGGCTGACAGACAGGAAAATACCATAAAAACTGTAATCAGAATCCTTTCTTTTTTAGTCATTTTCAGTATCATAACAGTATGAGCACAGACAAATCACGACGGGAAGTACTCCACCAGACTGCATTGAAAGCCCCACACCAGAGCGGCGTGTATTTATGGCGTAATGAAGAAGGTACCGTACTGTACGTCGGTAAGGCGAAAAGTCTGAAAAACCGTCTGTCCTCCTATTTCTCCGGAAACAAAGATATTAAAACCCGCACGCTCATTTCCCGGGCATACTCCATTGAGTACATTGTAACACCGAACGAATATGAAGCCTTTGTACTTGAGAATAATTTCATCAAGCAGTACAACCCTCATTTCAACATTGACCTGAAGGATGACAAGTCCTATCCGATGCTGCGCATTACCAACGAACGGTTTCCCCGGGTGTTCAAGACACGCCAGATTGTAAAGGACGGCTCGCGGTATTTTGGTCCCTACCCCAATGTCTGGGCACTGGACACCTTCATTGAAGCACTGCACACCCTGTATCCCCTGCGCCAGTGTCACCGGTTCAAGGCAAAGGATTCGCCCTGCCTGTACTACCACATCGGCAAGTGTTCTGCGCCCTGCTGCAATAAGATTTCCGCGGAGTCCTACAATTCATTTATCGGTGAAATCAGTGCTTTTCTTGATGAAGACTCAGATAAAACCTGTAAAAACATAGAGCGGACCATGAAAGAGGCTGCCGCTGCCCTGCAGTTTGAAAAAGCTGCAAAACTGCGGGATGCCCTGAAGGCCGTAAAGGAACTGAACAGCACCAATACGGTAAATGACTTTGATCCTGAAGGACGCGATTATATAGCCTTTGCCCAGGAAGGCAGTCTGGTATCCTTTGCAGTGCTCTGCATGCGGAACGGTCACCTGGTATCCCGGGAACGCTACCGGAGCCATTCCATGAACGATGCTGATGAAATGATGACGGAATTTTTCAGCGCCTACTATACGGATGCGGCAAAGATTCCGGCATTGATTTTCGTGCCGCCGGAAACTGATGTGACCCTTTTGAAGCAATGGATGAAAGAAAGCTGGAAGCGGCCCTGCCGGCTGATACTGATGGGAGGGAAATCGGCCCTGGCAGCAGAAAGCCGGCATATTGCGGCATGGAATATGGCACAGCAGAACGCAAAGGAAGACCTGATCCGTGCCGTACGGGAACGGGGAGATATGCCTGCCATGCGGGAACTGCAGAAAGCACTTGACCTGCCACGGCTTCCAGTACGGATAGAAGGTTTCGATATTGCCCATATCGGCGGTAAATTCCCTGTTGCTTCCCTTATCAGCTTTTACAACGGGAATCCGGATAAAAAGAACTACCGCTACTTCCGCCTGAAAACCACAGACGGTTACATTGACGACTTTGCCAGCATGAAGGAGGCCGTATCACGCCGGTACAGCCGCCTGATGAATGACGGAGAAGAGCTGCCGGACCTGATTATGATTGATGGTGGTATCGGACAGGTAAATGCTGTAAACGAAATTATTGAGGCATTAGGATGCAGCATTCCTATTGTAGGTCTTGCCAAGCGCGACGAAGAACTGTACCGGCCGGGTAACAGTACCCCTATCTGTCTTTCCAAGCACAATGACGGCCTCCGTCTGCTGCAGCGGGTCCGGGACGAAACCCACCGTTTTGCCACCAGCCGGAACCAGCGGCTCAGGACCAAGGAAAACGTCATTTCCCGCTTTGAACTGTTGCCCCATATCGGGCCGAAACGTGCCCGCATCATCATGGATACCTGGGGTACCCTGACTGACTTTACGGCAGCCATGGAACTGGAGCCGGAGACCGTTGCATCCCGGCTTTCCCTGAATGCCAATGATGTTAAGGAAGCACTGGCCGGTGCCAGAGTCATGCTGGATACTGCAGAGCATAAGCGTGCTGCGGGAGCTGACCGTTTTCAGCCCATTCCCGTGGGTCCGCAGAACGCCGCCCCGGATTTCGGCACGGCTGTGCCCACCAGATCGGAAAAACTGTCATCCCTGGCTTCCATTGCCCTTGATGACCCGGCAGATGACGTATCCTATGCAGCAGAAAGGGATATTTCCAAGAAATAATCCTGTTTTTCGTACCTTTTCATTTGAAAACTGGCGGTAACTCAGCTAAAATATTGTACTATGGCTGAAGAGAACGTAAATCCTTTCGGACGCAAAATATTATTCGTAGATCCTCCCTATAACATTGCCTCACTGGTAGTGCCATTGCTGATGGAAATGGAATACGAAATCTATACCATTGATACCTATGCCCGCATGAAGGCCGTTCTCACCCGGTATCCTGATACCATCTGCTTCATAAATCCTGAAAGTGAAATGGATACTGACGGCTGGATCCGTCTTATCCAGAGCATAGAAAATGATCCGGCATTCAGTCAGGTTATCATCGGTGTTGTAGCCCGTGCCATCCGCAAAAGCGACAAAGACCGGTATCTGGCAGAATGTAAACTGAAAGCCGGCTTTATACAGCAGGTTCCGGATAAAGATGAGCTGACTGCCGAATTTCACAAGGTATTCAGTGAAAACGGAGCCAAAGGCCGCCGGAAATACGTCCGTGCCAACTGTTCTGAAGACAACTCCATCTCTGCCATTGCAACGGTACACAACGCCAAAGTACGCTTTGCCATTCAGGATATCAGTACTGTTGGTGTCTGTGCAAAAGCAGGCAAAGAACTGGCACCGCTGCTGCCGGCAAATACGGTATTACCTGATTTTACCCTTATCCTGCAGGGAACCGAACTGAAGATCGGTGCTGTCATCATCATGTCAAAGGTGGAAGGTGACCAGCTGACCCTCATTACCCTGTTCAGAAGCGGTATGTCCACCAACATCAAGAACATGATCCGGGAATATGTTTCCACCATGTTATCACAGTCATTACAGGCAGCAATCGCTGACCTGCCGGATGACGATGCCGACTACATGACTGATCCGGCAAAAGCAAAAGAAGAAAAGCCAGAAGACTGACTGAAACGGTCAGCGCTTCGCAATGGCAGCCCATTCTGCCGGCTCAGGTACCTCAAAACTCAACAGTTCCTTCGTATACGGATGTACAAATTCCAGGGTCCGGGCGTGCAGACACAGCCGGCCGCAGGGATTGATGTGGCTCCGGTACAGTTCATCGCCGGCCAGCGGATAGCCGTAATAGGCCAGATGTGCACGGATCTGGTTGGTTCTACCGGTTTCCAGGTCAAGTTCAAATAAGGTTGCACGGGCACTCTGTTCCAGCACCGTAAAGTGGGTAACCGCATCCATCATCTGCTTTTTCTGTTCAGGTGTCAGGATGGCAGCAGAAGGGTCTACCGCATAGGTATGATGTGCTGCATTCTTTATGAGCGGAAGACTGATGGTATGGTCTTCCGGTAATGGCTGCCATTTTGGTCCCCGGGGATTTTCCGTCAGGGCCCGGTAGGTCCGCTTTTTCACCATGGTCTGCCAGGTATCCATTACCAGGTCTTTTGTTTTCGGGTCCAGGGCCACCAGCAGAACACCGGACGTATCCTTATCAAGACGGTGAACGGCATAGGGTTTATAGGCACCGTGTACCAGTCCCCGTTTCTGGCGTTCCCGGGTAAGGGTATCAATTACCGTACGGCCGTGGGATCCCGGATACCCCACCGTCAGCATACCTGCCGGCTTTACGACGACCAGCAGGTGTTTATCTTCATAGAGAATTTCCATAGGAACCACACTATAGCCGAAAGCCCGATAAAATCATAGACTGTCACCATTATGGCAGCAGAAAAGAAAACAAACGCCATGCGGATCCTTGAGACCGCCGGCATCCCATTCAGTACAAAATCCTATGAAGTAGACGAAGACAACCTGGACGCCATGCACGCCGCAGACAGTGCCGGACTTCCGCCGGACCAGGTATTCAAGACCATCGTCATGCGGAACGAACGGAATGAAATCTACGTATTCTGTGTTCCCGCCCCAACCACCGTTAACCTGAAAAAAGTCCGTGCCCTTACCGGTTCAAAAGACATTAACCCGGTGAAACCGCAGGAACTGATGGGGCTGACCGGATATATCCGCGGCGGCTGCAGTCCACTGGGCATGAAAAAGCACTACCCTACCTTCATAGACGAAACTGCCATTTTATACGATGAGATTTATGTCAGCGCAGGACTTCGGGGGTTGCAGCTCTGTGTCAACGGAGAACAGCTGGCGTCCGCAGTAGATGCACAGCTTGCAGAATTGACGCTGTAAGAAAAAAAGGGTCACCGGAAAAGGGAGTAACCGGTGACCCTTACTATATGACAATCTCCGGGCATCGTTTAGGAGTCCAATGCCCGTAAGTATTATCCGTGATTACATACCAAGTTTTGCCTTGTTGATGTCCATCAGTTTGGTCTGAGCTTCGATAACCTTATCTACGCCCTTGTCTTTCTTGAATTTGTTGAAGTCAGCAATGATCTTGTCGAATTCAGCATCAGAAGAAGCGCGGATCAGTTCAGGAAGAACTTTACCCCAACGGCGCTGGATTTCTTCGTAAATCAGAGCTTCGTCAGAACCAACTTCCAGAGTCAGACCATCATAAGCAGCAAATGATACTACGTATGGGCGGGTCCACAGCTGTGGCTGTTCCAGAGCTGGTGAGTAAGATTCACCGAACTGTGCAGACCATGCGGTATCCATCAGCATCCAGTAGGTGTACTGAACACCAATGTCATTTTCCTGTGCGTTTTTATCGGTTGAGTCCAGTTCACGGATTGCTGGGAGCAGGTCTGGTTTACCAGATGCATCTTTAGCATAGTGTTTGCCTTCAATACCGAAGTAGGTATCCATCTGTCCTTCTTCAGAAATCAGGTAGGTCAGGAACTGAATGGCACGAGCCGGGTCTTTACAGTTTTTAGAAATCAGGGTTGTGGTCCAACCTGCAATACCGCCACCAGCGAGGGTGTGGTCATCGCCTTTAGAGTTTTTAGGTCCTTCAACAGCAATGTAGATGGTGTTTGGATCTTCAGCATAGCGTGCCATCTGAGCAGCCTGCATATCCCAGTTCTGATACAGCATACAGAAGTAACGTCCCTGAGCTGCTTTTTCTTCGATCTGTGAACGTTTGTCAACGAACATATCGGTAGCAATCAGGCCTTCTTCGTTAGCCTGGCGGAGCATTTTCAGCCAGCGGGTGTATTCAGGATTTTCGGTCAGACCCAGGTTAGCATCGATGAATTTACCGTTCTGTTCAGGGCTGATAGCCAGGAAGTGCTGCAGGTAAGACTGCAGGAAGCTGTTACCGGTGTCACCGAATTCGTTGGTTCCGAAAGGAATCAGGTTCTGTCCGTTAACTTTTGGGAATTTAGCTTTTGCTGCACGCAGAGCTGCCAGGAATCCTTCCGGAGTGGTCATGTCAGGTGAGCCGATAGCTTCGTACATATCTTTGCGAACCAGGAAGGTTTCGTTAGAGGTCAGTTTACCGTTGAATTTTGCATAAGCTTCTGGAGTGAATGAAGCGTTTGGATATTCATACAGGTGACCGTCTGAATAGGTGTACCAGCCAGCTTTGTTGTTGTCGATTACTTTGAAGAAGTATGGGTCATACTGATCAGCCAGTTCGTCCAGTGCATAAACGAGACCAGCATCTTTCATTTCAGTAATCTGTCCTTCCCACCAACCAATGGTCAGAATATCTGGCAGTGCATCACCAGCGATCATTGCATTGAGTTTATCAGCTTCGTTACCTGCTGGTACAACAAAGTTGATGTTAACACCAGTTTTTTCGGTGATGTATTTAGAAACTTCTGAATCTCCCCAGTGGCGTGCAAACCAGCTGAAGTGCAGATACCAGTCGAAAGTGATTGGTTCATCTTTGTTCAGAGTCCATCCTGGTACGTTTTCGGTACCACCTTTAGTACCGGTAGCAGTTTCTTTTTTACCACCGGCAAATACTACAGATGCCATAAGACACAGCATCATCAAAACGGTTAAGGTCTTTTTCAATTTTTGTCCTCCTTGATTAATTCCTTATCCTTTAATAGATCCTATCATCATTCCCTTTACAAAGTATTTCTGTAAGAAGGGATAGACTGCAACGATTGGGGCGGTCGTTACGACCATGGTAGCCAGGCGTACTGAAGTTGAGCTTACCTGACTTGCGGTAAATCCAGCCGGCATGGCAACTACCTGTTTTGAAGCACTGGCCGAAGCAACAATGCGGTACAGGAATGTCTGGATTGGCTGGAGGTTTGCTTTATTGATGTAGAGAACACCAGTAAAGTAGTCATTCCACTGATATACGCCGTGGAACAGGGCGATGGTAGCAAGAACCGGCATGGAAAGGGGCAGAACGATTCTGATGAAGATGATCATATCGTTGGCACCATCCAGATGGGCTGATTCTTCAAGACCGGCAGGCAGTTCCCGGAAGAATGACATGAAGATGATCATGTCGTAGAAACTGAACATGGCAGGCCAGATATATACCCAGAAACTGTCGATGAGGCCCAGGTTCTTGATTACGATGAAGTACGGAATCAGACCACCGCCGAAGAACATGGTAATGGTTCCCATAAGCATGTAGAACTTGTTGAACATGATGTGCTTCTTGCTGAAGGCATAGGCAACCATGGCGGTAAAGAGTACGTGAACCACAGTACCTACGATGGTTTTTGCAATGGTAACCCGGAACGACTGGATGATGCTCTGGTCCTGGAATACGGAACGGTAGCTTTCCAGACTGAATTTACGGGGGAACCAGTACATGCCGCCCATCATGGTATCTTTTGAATCATTGAAGGATACGATGATGGTGTACCATACGGGGTACAGGGTAATGAAACAGATTGCCAGCATGATGACATACAGCAGAACATCGCCGCTGGTAGCACTGTTCAGTTTTTTATACTGTTTTCTAGTGTTGATTACATTGTCAGTCATTTTTCTTTCCTTACTCTTAGAACAGTGCCGTATCGTTCAGTTTTTTGGTAACCTGGTTTGCAATAAACAGCAGGATGAATGCAATGACCGATTTGAACAGACCGATGGCTGCTGCATAACTGAAGTGGCCGCCACGCATACCGGTACTGTATACATACAGGTCGATGGTATTTGCTCTTGGCAGGTTCAACGGATTATACAGAACGAAAATCTGGTCGAAGTTACTGTTCAGAAGACCACCGACAGCCAGAATAAACAGAATGGTAATGGTACCGCTGATACTTGGCAGGGTAATGGCCCAGATCTGCTTCCAGCGGCTTGCACCGTCTACTTTGGCAGCTTCATACATTTCCTGGTCAATACCGGAAATGGCAGCCAGATAGATGATTGCAGACCATCCCAGTTCCTTCCATAGGTCAGAAATAATCAGGATAGGCCAGAAGTACTGGGGATATGCCAGCCAGGTTTTTCCTTCAGTAATAAACCCGAACTTTATGAGCAGGTCATTGAACAGTCCGCCGTCACCCAGCCAGGTGGTAAGGATACCGCCCAGTACAACCCATGACAGGAAGTGTGGCAGGTATGAAATAGTCTGTACTGCTTTCTTGAACTTGTCACTGCGGATTTCGTTCAGCAGCAGGGCAAATACGATTGGAAGCGGGAAGTTGATTACCAGTTTCAGAATACTGATACCCAGGGTGTTCACCATTACATTGACGAATTCATCATCCTGGAAGAAACGGATGAAGTGATGGAATCCGTTTTCTGCAGCCCACTGATAGGGCTTAACGTTTCCCAGCAGTTTCCAGGTAAAAAGCTCAGAAGTAACCTTAAAGTCCTTCTTGAAGGCAATAAGAATACCATACATTGGAGCGTAGTTAAAAATCAGCATCCAAACCACACCACAGATGGCCATGAACTGCAGGTACTTTTCTTCACGGAAGCGTACCAGGAAGGTCTTCTTTTTGTTGAGATTCGGATTCAGCGTTATTTCTGTCTCTGTTTTCTTCATGGTTTGCAGTATATGTTCGCGGCACGGGGAAAAAAAGATACCTGAATTTCGTTTTGGTGCACTTTTTTCGGTTTTAGCCTTTTTTTCATAAAACTGAATGTTGACACGGGAACATGCCTCATTTATGGTATCGTTATAAGATAGAAACCGGTTGCCAAAGAGCTCCGGATTGCATTTTATGCAAAATTGTGGAGGTTTCCTTAAATGAATAAAACCGACGGATGTACCGCTAAAGGGTCTTTTGTAACTCTGGACGGTGAACAGTTTTACCGTATCGAAAACTATTACGCCATGGATGACTTTTTCATGACCATTACCAGCTCTTCTGATATCTGGAATTTCTGCTGGGCTCAGGGCGGTATTACTGCAGGTCGCGTAAACAGTGACCGGTCAATTTTCCCCTATTACACCGCAGACAAAGTATCAGATGCAAAAACCTACACCGGAAGCTATACCTCTATTGCAGCTGAAACTGCAGAGGGAACCGTAATCTGGGAACCATTTGCCTACATTACACCCGGAACTCCTGCCGCCACCGGCATCAAACGGAACATTTACAAGAATGCCACCGGTAACAAAGTATGGTTTGAAGAAATCAATGAAAACCTGGGTCTTGCCTACCGCTACGGCTGGACTTCAGCTGCATCTTTCGGTCTGGTACGCATGAGCCGCATTGAAAACCTGTCGGACAGAGTTACCTCTATTGCCATGCTGGACGGTTGCCGCAACATTCTGCCATCTTTCTGTACCGCAGCAAACCAGAATGACAGCAGCGTTCTGCTTGATGCCTACAAGAAGACCGAAACCGAAAAAGAAGCTCAGATTGCCCTTTTCAGCGTTTCTTCCGTACTGACTGATAAGGCTGAGCCAAACGAATGTCTTTTTGCCAATGTAGGTTGGTTTACCGTTCCAAACTCACTGATCCTCAGCACCAGAGCACCGGAACTGTTTGCACGTACCGCCTGGACATCCGGAGTAAAAGGTCTTGAATCAAAAATGGACTACACTCCCCTGTGCAAGGGCGAACGTCCTGCCTGTTTCATCTGCCGCGAACTGACCCTTGGCCCTGCAGCAGCAGAACAGTGGTACCAGGTCTTTGATACCAACCTGGACATCAACCAGATTGTAAAACTCAAGAACCAGATTAAAAACCGTGCTGAAGCCGTAAAAGCGCTTGAAGCAGATATTGCTGCCGGTAATAAAGTAATGAACGATTATCTGGCAGCAGCTGACGGTTTCCAGAACACCGCCGACACCATGGCCTGCAGCCACCACACAGCCAACGTAATGTTCAACATCATGCGCGGCGGTATCTTTGCTGACAACGGCAGCATTACCCGTGCAGACTTCCTGGGATTTGTAGATACCCGCAACAAGGGCAAACTGGACGCTGCAAAATCTTTCTGTGATGCACTTGATGCAAAAGGATTCAATAACGGCATCGGATACAATGGTGCCGTTTTCCTGCAGGAAGCAGCCGCAGCCGGCGACAAACAGCTGGAACGCCTGTGTCTTGAATACCTGCCTATTACCTTCAGCCGCCGCCACGGTGACCCCAGCCGCCCATGGAACAAGTTCAACATCGTTCTCCGTGACCAGCGCGGAAATCCTATCCTCAACTATGAAGGAAACTGGCGCGACATTTTCCAGAACTGGGAATCTCTTGCCTACTCATACCCTACGTTCATGGAAAGCATGATTGCAAAATTCCTCAATGCCATGACCATTGACGGCTACAACCCGTACCGCATTACAAAACAGGGCATTGACTGGGAAATTCCGGTTCCAAACGATCCATGGTCAACCATCGGATACTGGGGTGACCACCAGGTTATTTACCTGCAGAAAATGCTGGAATTCTTCAGTAAAACCAACCGCAAGGCTCTGCTGGCTTCCCTCAATGACCAGCGCTATGCAACCGCTAACGTTCCATACCGCCTGAAAAGCTATGCAGATATCTGCAGAAACCCGCGGTCTACCATTGAATTTGACCGTCCGCTGAGTACTGAACTCATTAAGGAAAGCGAAACCTACGGAACTGACGCAAAACTGTGCCGCGACAAGAAAGGTGAAGTTGTCCTTACCTCCCTGACCGCAAAACTGCTGCAGATTCTCATTACCAAAGCCTCCAACTTTGTACCTGGTGGCGGTATCTGGCTGAATACCCAGCGTCCTGAATGGAACGATGCAAACAACGCTCTGGCCGGCTATGGACTTTCCATGGTTACCCTCTATTACCTGCGCCGTTTCATGGGCTTCCTGCTTGATATGTACAGAAGCACTGACATTGCAACCTTTACCCTGCCGGCAGATGAAGCTGCCTGTTTCATTTCCCTTACGGCCCTGTACCAGAAAGCAGATGCCCACGCAACTGCAACATCAGATACCCTCCGCCGCCAGTTTACTGACGAAGCAGGACTCCTGTATGAAAAAGAACGGAACGCCCTGTATAAGAACCCGGCAGCCGGTACTAAAGACCTGACTAAAGACCAGATTATTGCCGGTATTGAAGCAATCCTGTGTCACGCAGAAGAAACCATCCGTCTGAACAAACGTGCCGATGGACTGTACCATGCCTATAACACCATGCACATTGGTGAAACCACCATGGAACTGAGCTATCTGCAGGAAATGCTGGAAGGCCAGGTAGCCGTTCTTTCAAGCGGCATGCTGTCATCTGAAGAAACACTGGAAGTATTCGGTGCCCTGCGCAACAGCGCCATGTATGAACCACGCCAGAACAGCTACATGCTGTACCCCAACAAGGAACTGCCCCACTTCTGTGCCAAAAACTGCGTAGAACCAGCACTGCTGGCACCGCTCAGTGACTTCATTGAAAAAACCGGTACTGAGTATCTTGAAAAAGACGTTGACGGTATCTGGCACTTTAACGGTGCATTCCGTAACGGCGGACTTCTGGAAGAATACTGCGATGCCCACGGCATTGACGCACAGATTAAAGCAGATCTGCTTGCCGTATATGAAAAGACCTTTAACCACCAGAACTTTACCGGACGTTCAGGCACCTTCTTTGCCTACGAAGGTCTGGGAAGCATTTACTGGCACATGGTTTCAAAACTGCTGGTTGCAGCCCAGGAAAATGTATTTGCTGCCGTTGCCCGTGGTGAAACTGAGCTGGCTAAAGAACTGGCTGCCGTTTACTACGATGTACGTTCAGGCATCAGCTTCAACAAGGATCCTGTTGTATACGGCGCATTCCCCTGTGACCCGTACAGCCATACCCCATTCCACCAGGGTGCAAAACAGCCGGGTATGACCGGACAGGTTAAGGAAGAAATCCTGACCCGCTTTGGCGAACTGGGTGTTACCATTACCGACGGCATTGCTTCATTTGAACCGGTACTGCTCCGTGAAAAAGAGTTCCTTGATGACAATACCCTGCAGTTTACCTGGTGTACCGTGCCGGTTACTTACCGGAATGCTGCAGAACAGAGCATCACCGTACGGTTCAAGGACGGCACCGTTACAACCCGTCCGGGCTG
>JAKSTT010000003.1 GCA_024413635.1 Treponemataceae bacterium
CGGATTTTTCAGATGAGGATCTGGAACTGACTGATCAGGACTCAGAAGATGACGGGGAACCGGAAGAGGATCTGGAAGAAGCTGATGATTCTGATGAAACAGAAGAGTCCGAAGAGTCTGATGAAATTAAAGAGATCGAAGAAGTCGATGAGATTGAAGAAGTCGATGAGATTGAAGAAGTCGAAGAGATAGAAGAAATCGAAGAGATTGAAGAAATCGAAGACGACTACTTAGAAGAATATGATGACACCCTTGAAGATGAACCGGAACTGATTTTCCTGACTGACGACGAAGAAGAGATGCTCCCGGAACCGGATAACCTGCTGTCTGTATCAGAAGGTGAACTGCTTACTATTTCCTTTGATACCAGCGGATGGGTATATTTGGGCGATCTTCTTGATGATGGCGTTATCCAGCTGGAAAAACGTCAGAACGGTCTGTATTCAACAACCTTTACCTTCAGCTCTACCGGAACCGGAACCAGTCTGCTGGAGTTCTGGGTCATTGACCCGCTGACGGATGAAGACGTGTACGTACGGTATGAAGTTACCGTTACAGAACCGGTGGCAGACCTGCCGGTAACCGTAACGGTACCTGAAAAGACTGTTACGGCTGCTGATCCGATACCGGAAGCTGCTGCACCGGTTACTGAACCTGAAACAGAACCCGTTGCAGCAGAACGTGATTTTCCGCCGATAGATACTGTTAACTTTTCCCTGTTTTCTGCTGCAGAATTGCAGACATTCTTTACCGATGCTGAAAACATGGCCTACTACGGTGAAGAAGCTATGCTGTATTATGAAGCAAAAGTACGTGAAACCCATCCTTCTTCAAAGGATATCAAACGGTCTGTGGCCTGCTACGAACAGCTGGTAAAAAAATACCCCACCAGCAAGTGGTGGGGTGAAGCCCAGGAACGGGCCAAATATCTCAGAAAGTATTACTACCTTCGCTAGTTTTATTCTCCGTCGATGGTCAGACCGTGGCGTTTCTGCTGGAACCGTTTCAGCATGGCAACGCCATTGCGTTTATCATTGTAAACAAAACCACCGTTCCAGTATTCAAGGGCTGCAAACAGTGCGTTACCACCATCTGAATCATCACTTTTCTTTGTTCTGAATGATACAAAGTCAGCAAGCTGTTCAAAATTCTGGTTGTGCAGACATTCAAGGCGTTTGTGGTTAAATTCGTTCCATTTTTCCAGATCTTTAAAACCTTCACCTTCGTCTTCTACAATAATGTGGGCGTGGGTAGCACTGAAAGAGTACCAGATGCGTACTTTCTTGGAAATATCACATTCATTACCGTGTTTTACGGCGTTCTTGATAACTTCACTGATCTGCTGTTCAAGCAGGTTGATTTCTTTGATTTCCAGTGGTGCAGACTGTACAATCAGAAGGGTAAAATATCTGATCTGTCTGAAATCCGAAGGAAATTCCTTGTAGAGCATGTTGGTCTTGTCGAACAGTGGGTCACTGCCGTCTGATCTGAGTTCTTTAATCTGGTCCATTTTATTCTTACCTTTTTGTTATATTTCAGTCTGCAATCTTCAGGATTGCTTCTTCAACACTGTTAGAAATAGGGAAGTATCCCATCAGTTTGGTAAGTTCGATAACCTTCTTAACTGAACCGTGAATGTTTGCAATGGAAAGTTTCAGGTTCATCTTTTTGATGGTAGAGCAGATGTAAATCAGGGCACCGATTCCGCTTGAGTCGATGTAGTCAACCTGTTCCAGGTTGATGATGAAGTTGTGGACATTTTTTTCCAGCATCTTCATAACCAGTTCTTTCAGTTTATATGAATTGTACAAATCCATTTCACCGTTTACATCAATGATGTAGATATCACCATTTTTGCGGATTTTAAGTTCCATAGTTTTCTCCTTTTAGTATGTGTTTCGTATCGAAACTACCGGAAACCCGGTACACATCAGTTGATTTTAATTACCAGCAGGGTCTGGTCATCGTGCTGATGAGCAGATCCGGTAAACTTTTTAACGTCAGTCTTAACCAGATTAGCGATTTCCTTACCGCTGGACTCTCTGTTTTCCCTGACAATATTGATAAGCCGGTCTGCAGTATACTGAGAACCTGCCGTATTCATGGCTTCTACAATACCATCTGAATACATAACCAGAATATCATTTGTATGTAATTGTAATGCTACATCCTGAAATTGAGTAGCCTTTTCTACACCAATTGGCTCAGTTGACGTAGAAAGTTTTGTTACCGTGTCATCTTCTGCGTTGAAATACAGGATTGGGGTACTACCTGCCGTTGAGTATTCAAGGGTTCTGGTGGTACTGTCGTAGTTCATCAGTGCAAGGCTGGCAAAGTGGTCAATGTTGTTTTCAATGGAAATACCGCGGTTAGCCCAGGAAAGAATGGTTGCAGCACTCTGGGTGGTATTGGTAACCAGACGGAGAATTGCACGGAGCATTACCATGATGACCAGTGAGTTCATACCTTTACCGGCAACGTCTGCCAGAACAAAGGAAATACGGTCTTTACGTGACGGCAGGACATCAAAGTAGTCGCCGCAGACACCGTCTGCCGTATTGAATACTGAACCAAGCTGCAGCCCCGGGATAACCGGCAGCAGCTGCGGATGCAGGCTTTTCTGGATTTTACCGGCAATACCTGCTTCACGGGTAAGGTCAGTGTGTTCAATAACTTCCTGGAAGGTATATACGTTCTTGATTGAAACAGAAGCAAAATCTGCCAGTACGCAGGCTTTATCAAAGTCACCTTTGGTAAATTTCAGGCTGGAAGCCTTACGGGCCAGGGCAATAACACCGATTACGGTATCTGCAACAACCATTGGAATGAAGATGTAACTGCCGCATTTCAGGAAGTCTTCGTCTTCATTCTGGTAGATGCGTTCATCATCAAGCGGACTGTTGATCAGTTCCGGTTTACCGCTGGTAGCAATGTTACCGAAAATATTTTCATTCAGACCGAACTGGGCAAAACGGAAGTTTGTTTCTACACGGATTACCTTATGCGGTACGTCATCGGGCAGACGGTATGGAGGAGGGAAGTCGCCGGAGAATGCCTTTACCGCAATAATGTCTTCAAAGTCATCAATCAGCAGGACAGCAGCACCATCAGCGTCAATTTCGCGCATGATACGGGTATTGATGAAGTCAACCAGCCGTGAAAGACCGGCATCATCCTGCAGGGCTTCAGAAGCCTTGATGACAATATCTTTGCTGGTACCGATGAATGTTTCGGCTTCGCTTAAGGTTTTTGATTCTTCTTCCAGGTTCTGTTTTACCGGTTCTGCAACAACGTATTTATTGTCCCGTTTCTTTTCTTCTGCTTCACTGTTTTTCAGTCCCAGATAATATGGAATCAGGAGAACGTTTTCCACCAGAAGGGTAAGGGTAATGGCAGAAATGGTTCCTGCAGAAAATGAATAGAGGACACCACCTACCAGTGCAATGGCTGCAAAAAACAGTGACGGTGGTACCCGGACAATTTTCTTTCTTCTGGCAGACATCAGCATGGCAAGCTGGAATACTGCAACTACTACGGTGAGGATACCGGCAAGGACTGCAAGGCTTTCGTTTCTCACGGGAATTTCCTTCTTCTATTACGTTTTTAGTTTTACCTATCGATTATCGGCATATTTCATACTGATTATAACCCGAAAAACAGTAAAATATTACGGATACACAAAGAAAAAAGCAACAGTTATCCGGTAGTATTTTCGGGGAAAGATGTTCAGGTATTATCAGAATTTTCAGTCTTGCGGAACCGGCTGAGAAGACGCTGGAAGAAAGTCTGGGTCTGATTTGTCTTGAAGTGTTCAGCAGCTGCTTCAATGGAAAAATCCTGGCCGTATTTTGTTTTCAGGTCATCCCAGTATTTGATGATCCATACGTACAGGTCTGACGGTGTCCTTCCGCGGAACTTCCACATGATATGCTTTTTCTTTATGGACGTTACGATGGGAAGATACAGCGTATTGTACCAGGACAGGATGGAATCATTCATCGATACTTCCTGGTTACGGTTCTGGCTCAGGTAATACTTATGGGTAAGGATGTGCTGGTAAATGGTGTCATACTGACCGGGGGACGTAAAATCCAGGTTCCAGAAATCAGTTAAATCACCAAAACCGGTTTCATTGTAGAAAACACGCTTTTCGTACTGGATGACGGCTTTCAGGATCTGGCTCTGGGTCATACCCGGCTTCAGCTTGATTTCGCTTTTCAGGGAAACAACTTCTGCATCAATGTTTTCTACGCCCTGGGTTCTGGCTACAGATACCCGGTGGTTACCATCGCGGACGAAATACAGTCCCCCGATTTCATACAGCACAATGGGCGGCAGAATGACGTCAGAGAGAATGGCTTTATCAATGCTGGCCCACCGGTTCTTCAGATGAAGGTTTTTCGGGAAAAAGTGGTTGTCAAAGTCGTGGTACCGGCCTTCGCTGCCGGCTATCAGGTCTACCGGAACAACCTGCATACCCAAGTACACTTCGTTCTTTGGTTTCAGCAGGTTCTTCACGTCTGAAAAAGACAGGAGTTTTGATTCTTCCGGGCTCATAAAGTGCTGAAGATCATTGAACAGTGCCTTATTCCGTGCTTTATAAAAATCGTCTTCGGTCTGCTGGTCAAGCAATCCATTTCCGCTCATGCGTTGTGTTCCTTCTGTGGTTTCTTCAATTTTTCGTCCGGAATTTCCAGTACGTAATAACTGAATGCGTTTATAACGGTGGTGTCTTCAAAAGGGGTTACCCGGATATCCTGAAGGTCATACAGGTGAATGTGACCATGGATCATATACAGTGGCCTGAACTTCTTCAGGAACCAGCGGTAACAGGTAAACCCGATATGGCAGGGGTCTTCACGGTCATGGATGTGACGGGGTGACGCGTGTGTCAGGAAAATGTCACAGTACCGGCCGTAGCGCAGCCTGTTCATGAGCAGTTTGGGAACCATCTTTAAAAGACGGCGCTTCATCTGGCCTTCGGTATACTGGCTGAGACCGTTGTTGTACCGTACGGACCCGGAACAGCCGGCAATAAGCAGCTGGCCGCCATTTTCCAGTTTCTCCGTCAGCACCTGAAATCCTGCATATATGGCACCGTGGGAATGCTTCATCTCGATGGTTTCCCGGGCAGAAACTGCAGACGGTGACGTTGTATCAGGGTGATACTGGCGGAATTCCGTCAGGTTGTGGTTACCGAAAATAAAATACGTTGGCTTATTCAGGGTTGAAACAATGAAGTCTACGTATTCCATGGGAAGGTCGCCGGCGCAGAGTACAACATCAATGTCTGCAAACCGTTCCTTTGCGTTGGAACTGTATACTAACGGGTCAATCTGGTCTGATACACAGAGTAGTTTCATGACAGTGCCTTAAATTGCCTTGTCAAGAAGCTGCTCAAGTTTCTGTTTGTCTATAAGCTCTATAGGACGGTTTTCTGCAAAGTTCCGTGAAGCCTGGGTAAAGCCGGTGCTGGTAAATACAATGGCTTTGGCATAGTTCTTTGCCTTGACTTCATCAGCCAGTTTACGGATGACGGAATCTTCAATTGGTTCCGGTTCACGGTAGAATACCAGCAGGGTCAGCTGATTACGCTGGTTCATCCAGTCATCTTTTGATGCATCGGAAGCGGTAATGACACAACCGAATTTCTTTGCATCAATGGATTTGGCACCCAGCGAAAAACCGGTCAGTGCAACTTTCTTGCAGATATCACAGAAATCTTCGGAACGGCTGGTCAGGTATTCCTTCATGCTGTCGTTGGCCGTAATGTCTTTATACTGCTGCAGCTTCTGTCCGACATCCTTGAAACTCTTGTTCTTTGCAAAAATTGCTTCCCACTGGGTAATTGCCAGTTCAATCTTGCGGGTCTTTTCGTAACAGGCGGCAAGAAAGTAACGGGCAAACTGTGTTTCCTGGGAAGCATCATTGTTGGACATTTTTACGGCGCGGTCAAATTCAACAATGGCTTTTTCAATATTGTTTGCGGCCATGTAACAGGATCCGCGTTCAATAAGGGCCTTCTGCTTGAATTCAGGATCACGCAGTGCTTTTTCAAAGGCTGCAACAGCAGCAGGGTAGTCTTTGTTTTCCTTAAGGATTTTTCCCAGATAGTAATAGGAAGAATAGGTTTCCGGACTCATCTGGATGGCCAGGTCAATTTCCTTTTTGGCTTCAGGAAACTGTTTGGCCCGGTACAGCAGCATACCGACAGCTGCGTGAGCCTTGGGATGCCGTTTATTCAGCTTGATGGTCTGCTGGTAAAAGCCCATGGCCTGATCAAATTTCCCACGTTCTTCAAACAGACGGGCACAGTTGTAAAAGTTATCGGCATTGTGCGGGTCCAGTTTGGTCAGCAGCAGATATTCTTTCAGGGCTTCTTCGTTCTGGCCGAATTTTGAATAGAGTGTTGCAATACGCTTTCTGAATTCTGCTTCCGGAAGGGTAGTGTTGTCAAAAATGGCATTCTGGTTTACGTATTTGTACTCCATTAATGCCAGTTCCGGCTTGTTGTCTGCAAGATACGCGGTTCCCAGCCAGTAATGGGACATGACATCCCGTGGGTCGCGGGCAATAAGCTGTTTTGCCAGTTTGATTGCCTGGGCGTTTTTTCCTTGTTTTACCAGTTTCTGTATGCCGTCTACCTTACGGGGGGTAGCTACCATCTTGATGACGAATCCAAGGAGGAAGACGATGGCAGTGCCAAGAACAGCTATAATGACGATTCCGATAGGGCTCATGGATAATCCTGTATAAATGTTTTTACCTTGTAAGAGTATTCAAATTGTGAGAATATGTCAAATTACGGGGATTTGCAGCCGATTGTTCTTATATGGAGGGTGTTTTGAGTAAGAAATTACGGATGGCAGTTACCGTACTGTTTTTGTGTGCAGTTTCCCTGCATGCCCAAACCGGTACTCCTTCTGCTGCATACCAGAAAGGGTATGATTCCTTTTCACGGAATAACCCGCAGGATGCCATTGTCTGGTTTCAGCAGGCACTGGTAGAAACATCGGTATATTCCCTGACCTACAACTATCTGGGACTGTGTTATTACCAGACGGGACAGTTCCAGAAATCACTTGATACGTACATTCTGGGTACCCAGGTACCGGAAACAGATAAGCGGGTGCTGTACTACAATGCCGGTAATACCTGCTTTGCCATGGGCCTTTTTGAGCGGGCAGAAGAGATGTACACCTATGCCCTGGCTGCAGATCCGGCCTTTGGTTCTGCTATCCTGAACCGGGCAAACGCCCATATGAAGCAGAATGATTACACTGAAGCTGCCACTGATTACCGGCGGTATCTTGCCGTAGAACCGGATGCAGACCAGCGGCAGCAGATTGAACTGCTTTTGGCATTGCTTGACCAGGAAGCTGCAGACCGTGAAGCAGAAGCCGAACGGCAGCGGCAGGAAGCTGACCGGCTGGCAGCGCAGAATGAACGTATCTCCCAGCAGCAACAGCAGTATGCAGAAGAAAAGGCTGAACGTGATGCTGCCGCCCGTGAGGCAGAAAACGAACGGCTGGCAGAACTGGAACGGCAGCTGGCAGAACAGGCTGCTGCAGAAGAAGCACGGAAAGCTGCTGATGAAGAGCGGCGGCGGAAACTGCTGGAAGAAATTGCACAGAGTCTTGCGGATAACGATTCCGAAGGAATATCAGCCGGTACGGAAGGTGTTATTGAGTATGAATATGAAGAGGAACTTGATTGATGAGTGACCAGGAAACTGAAAAAAAACAGGATAAAACAAAACTGATAGTGGTTGCAGCCATTGCTGTGGCCCTGATTCTCTCTTTGGGTGGTGTTGCAACCGGACTGGTTGTTTCCCATTCAAAAAGCGGCGGTTCAGCAGGATCTGTGCCGGTAGAACAGGATGATATTGCCAATAAGCTTGTCCTTGCCCAGCGGTATTTTGATAAGGGACAGTTTGACCGTGCCATGGATCTTCTGGATCAGATTCTCATTAAGGATGCAGTCAATCCTGATGCACTTGATATGATGGACCTGATTCTTGAAAGTGACGCATACAGGGAATACCTGAAAAAATCCGGTTCTGGCCGTGGCGGATCAGACAGTGATGGCAGTGATGATGCCCTGTCTGATGCCCTGAAGGAAATGGCCCGTGCAAACCAGGAGCAGGCAGCCCGCAATGCCGCCATGCAGGAAATGCTCCAGCAGCAGGCAGCCCAGGCAGAAGAACGATCCCGCCTTGAACAGGAACGTGCCCGTCTTGAAGAAGCTGCCCGGCAGGAAGAAAAAGCCCGGCAGGAACGGCTGAAGCAGGAAGAAGAGCGCCAGAAGGCCTATGAAGCAGAAATGGCTGCAAAGAATGCCCAGCTGCAGGCTCAGATGCAGGATGCCGTAGATGAAATTTCACAGGGTAAGACCTCTTTACGGCTGGGCCAGTGCGAAGAAGCCCTGAAACATTTTGCCGATGCAGAAAAAAAACTCCCGGCCGGTGAGAAAAACTTCAATGCAAGACAGCTGTCAGAAATTTCTTCACTGCTGTATGACGCTTCTGTCAATGAATCCTTTGCGGGTACAGCAGACCAGCAGAAACTGATGGAAAGTTCTGCAGAGTATGCAGCAAAGGCCATAAAGCAGAATGATACGGAAGCAGCTCCCCATTATGTTCTTGGTATGGAGAAAGCCAGTGAAAAGAAATACGATCAGGCAGAATCTGAGCTGACAAAGGCTATCAATATGGATTCTGACAATGCACGGTATTACTTTGACTTGGGAAAGGTTCAGTATTCACAGAAAAAGTACAGCCGCGCCAAGGTATCCTTTGAAACTGCCGTTAAACTGGACAGCAAGTTTGACGCAGCCTGCTTCAACCTGGGTATGACCTATGAAAAACTGAATATGGCTGATGATGCCCTGGCATCGTACCGTAAGGCCCTTGCCATAAATCCTGAATACACCAAAGCCCGTCTGCAGGTTGGAAAACTGCTGGTAAAGATGAATGACCTGAACGGTGCCATTACCGAATACGAACGGGTTCTCAAGACAGAGCCCGGCAACGAAACTGCCCTGCGTGAGGCCGGTTCCGTATATTACCTGCAGGGAAAAGATGCCAAGGCAGAAGAATGTTACCGTAAGGCACTGGCTTATTCACCGGAAGATGATATTACCAACTACAACCTTTCTACTGTTCTGTATTCTCAGGGAAAGTATGCCGATGCAGTGCCCTATGCAAAAAAAGCCGTTGAAAAAGGAAAGACTGCATCGCTTTCTACTTACAACTATAACTACGGTCTTGTCAGTGAAGCTGCCGGGGATCTGGAAACAGCCATTAAAGCCTATGGAGAATCAATCAAGCGTGACGGTAAGAACGTCAAAGCCCACATTAACCTTGGTCTGATTTACCTTTCCATGGATGATATTGATATGGCCCTGTCGCTGCTGAAAAAAGCGGTTTCACTGGATTCAGAAAGCTTTGAAGCCCAGAACAATATTGCTACTGCGTATGCAAAGGCAGAACAGTATGACAGTGCCATTGCCGCATTGCAGAAAGCACTGAAAATTGATCCCAAGAGCCAGATTGCCATGATTAATCTGGGCCGGGTATACGGCCAGTCAGGCGATTATGACAGTGCTAAAACGGTACTGGTTGACGTCATCAAGACAGACAAGAAAGCCTACGATGCCTATATTGAGCTGGCTATGGTCTGCATTGCCATGGGGGATAACCGTTCAGCAGAAGGATACCTTCTGACCCTGCAGCAGGCAGCACCAGCCTACCGCAAGTCTGAAGTTGACGGACTGTTACGTTCGCTTAATTAAACTGTACAGCTGTTCTTTTGAGAACTCGATCCACAACGGTCTGCCGTGAGGACAGTGTGGGTCGGGACAGTTGAATACATCACGGATTAAATCGCAGGCCGTTACCTCATCCAGGTAATGGCCTTCTTTTATGGCGCTTTTACATGCCGTATAGGCCGCAATGGTCCGGATTATCTGGCTGGGATCCTTTTTCTCTGAAAGAATTGCTTCCTGCAGGGCATCAGAGGTTCCTTTCCACTTCACCGGAATCGTTGTAATTTCCCAGATGCCGTCATCCCGCTTTTCTACGGTAAATCCTGCTTCCTGCAGCTGGCCTTGTACGGCCGTCAGGTATGCTTCATCTTCCTCGCTTTCAGTATGCAGTTCATAGGGAATGAGCAGCGGCTGTTTCTGTCCGGCAGTTGCCATGAACTGATTGAAAAGAATGCGTTCATGGCCGGCATGCTGGTCTATCAGATACAGGGTGTTGTCTTTTTCTGCCACAAGGAATACGTCAAACAGCTGTCCCAGATAGCGGAATCCGTACTTGTTGGGGCTGATGGATTTTTCGGCGGCTGCCTGGGTGGCCAGGGTACGGGCAATCAGCTGGGTAAAACTGGCTTCTGCCGGCCGTTCTGCGGCAAACTGGTCACCGGTGTCACGGCGTTCAAATACCGGCTGGGCACCGCTGCTGAAGCTGCTGCCAAAGTTGTGATTGCCGCCAGAACTGCCACCATAGGATGGCGTATGAAAACTGCTGCCGGCCGGTGAGGGGGTAACGGCACTTTCTGCGGTACTTCTGGTACTGGCGGCAGAAAAGCCCGGTATGTCATCCTGGAACGTATAGGGGGTACTGCTGCCGATGCTGCTCAGGTAATTCTGGTCTGTCAGTGTTGCAAGGGACTCCCGGGCGTTACTCTGGTAGAACGTACGGGTTGCAGCAGAAACGGCACGGTGAATGGGCTGAATGTCCTTAAAGCGGACTTCCCGCTTGGCCGGGTGGATATTAAAGTCGATTAAGGCCGGATTTACCGTCAGGAAGAGGGCCGCTACCGGGTGGGTACCGTTGGGATAATACCCCTGGGATCCGTACTCAATGGCCTGAATCAGGCTGAATTCCTGAACCCGGCGGCCGTTGACGTAGATGTACATGTTTTTCTTGTCCGGACGGGAAACTGCCGGGTCTGACAGAATAAGGGTAAAGTGCCAGTCCCCGGACGATCCTCCTTCTCCAAAGCCTGCGTCATCACTGCCGGCAATAAAGGGCGCATCGGAGCGCTGAACTTCTGAGAACAGTGATAAGGGCTCACTCATTTCTGTGGCTGCATGGAACCGTTCCCTGAGGGAACTGCAGGCGGGCAGGGTAAGCCGTGTTTTGCCGTCTACGGTCAGTGAAAAGGCAATGGATGGCTTTGGCAGGGCCTTTTCTACAAAGGTCTGCCGGCACAGGGCTGTTTCTGCCTGTGGACGTTTCATGAAGAGGCGGCGGGCAGGAATATTTTCAAAGATGGCAGAACTGGAAACGGAGGTGCCTGCTTCTCGTCCGTTGGGGGTAAATACCGGTTCTCCAACGGTTGCAAGAGGAGCTTTCATGGTCCAGCCGTGGTCATCGTCCTGCCGGCGGGTAGTAATTTCCAGCTGGCTTACGGCGGCAATTGAAGACAGTGCTTCTCCGCGGAATCCCAGGGTGAGACAGGTCTGCAAATCCTGTACGGAGGCAATTTTACTGGTGGTATGCGGTTCGGTACAGATTTCCAGGTCTGAACGGGCCATGCCGACGCCGTTATCACTGACGGTAATGTTATCCATGCCGCCATTCTTAATGGATACGGATATGGTGTCTGCTCCACTGTCAATGGCGTTATCCATGAATTCGCGGAGTACCGATGCCGGACGGTCTATGACTTCTCCGGCGGCAATTTTCCGGGCAACTTCGGGGCTTAAAGCCCGTACGGGGCGATATGTAGTACTCATTCAGTCGTCTAATCCATCAAACAGTGACAGTTCCGGTTTATCAGCTGAAGCAGATGGAGCACTGCCTGCTGCCTGGCCGTTCATCAGAATCTGGATTTTGCCTTCAATCTGTTCCAGGTCCTTTTCAAGTCCCCGTGCCAGTTTGATGCCTTCTTCAAAATATGCCAGTGCATCTTCCAGTGAAATATCGTTTTTCTTGATGCCATTGGAAATTGCTTCCAGCCGTTCCAGTTTGTCTTCAAATTTCATATCGCTTTTCATATCTGCTGCTCCTTCTTATGTACGGTTGCCTGTATGATACCTTTCTGCGGTCTGATGGTAATGGCAGTTCCTTCAGGAATCATGTCTGCATCACGGATAACCGCACCGGTAGTGCTGTCTGTTACCATACTGTATCCCCGGTCAAGAACGGCCTGCGGATTTATGGCTTCCAGCTGGATTATCAGTTTCTGGATTTCCGTTTTCGTTTCCGTAATCCGGTCTTTCATATTCCGTTCAAGACAGTCCCTGGCATCATCAAACCGGTTCAGTATGGGCTGCTCAATGGTCCGGAACTGCATCTCCAGCATGGAGGGGTCAAAAATCCGCATCAGATGCCGTATACGTTCTATACGGGACTGCAGGTTCGTCACCAGTTCTGTCTTTACGGCAAGTACCCGTTCCAGAACTTCGCTCTGTACCGGTGTACACAATTCTGCAGCGGCAGACGGCGTAGGGGCCCGTACATCGGCTGCATAATCGCTGATGGCCCAGTCTATTTCGTGTCCTACGGCGCTGACAACCGGAATATCACTGGCGGCTACTGCACGGACAACTATTTCTTCACTGAATGGCAGCAGGTCTTCAAGGGAACCGCCACCTCGTCCTACAATGAGGACATCGCACAGTTTCCAGTGGTTTGCAGCCATGATCTGGGCGGCAATCTGCGGGGCTGCCTCTGCCCCCTGAACGGCTGCCGGCAGGACAATCAGGTTCACGCCGGGATTACGGCGCCGGGTAACGTTCATAATATCACGGAGTGCCGCTCCCGTAGGACTGGTAACAACACCTACCGTGCGGGGAAACCGTGGCAGCATCTTCTTGTTTTCTGAATCAAAAAGCCCTTCCATGGCAAGACGCCGTTTCCGTTCTTCCAGCATCTTAAGGATGGCTCCGTCTCCGGAACATTCCATGCTGCTGACGATAATCTGGTAGTTTCCCCGGGCCGGGTATACGGTGATGCGCCCTTTTGCAGTAACTTTGGTTCCTTCTTTAGGCTGGAAGGTCAGACGGGCCACACTGCTTTTGAACATGACGGCAGAAAGGACTGCGGTTTCATCTTTCAGGGTAAAGTACACGTGTCCTGATGAACTGGGTTTCCAGTTGGAAATTTCACCCTGAATGGTAACGGTAGAAAAGGAATTTTCCAGAAGATCCTTGATGATGCCGGTAATCTGGCTGACCGTGTATACGGCGTCCTGCAAGGGTTCGGTTTCGTCATTAAACAGATACTGCATCAAGTCCCACCTTTCAGAGCGTATTGTACCCTAAATACGGTGATTATGCAAAACGGAGAAGGGGGGGATTACTTGTATTCATCAGTATTCTTCTGTAGTATAGTTAAAGTAAATTAAGTGATACTGAAGTATCAAAATGGGAGATAACCATGAAAAAAATTCTGTTAACCGCAGCTGTCCTGATTCTTGCCTGCAGTATGGTATTTGCCGGCGGAAGTAAAGAACCAAAAGCTGACAACTCACTGGAAAATGTTCAGAAAAAAGGTGTGTTTGTTCTTGGTCTTGATGATTCATTTCCACCTCTGGGATTCAGAAATGAAGACAACGAAATTGTCGGCTACGATATTGATGTGGCCCGCGAAGTATGCCGCCGTCTTGGTGTTGAACTGAAATGCCAGCCTATTGACTGGAACTCTAAGGAACAGGAACTGAATACCGGTAAGATTGACTGTATCTGGAACGGTTTCACCATTACTGATGAAAGAAAAGAGATGCTGACCATGTCTGCAGCATACCTGGCCAATGCTCAGGTTGTTGTTGCACGTACTGCTGACGGCTATACCGCTCTGGCAGACTTTGCCGGAAAGAAAATCGGTCTGCAGGCAGGTTCAAGTGCTGCCGATGCTGTTGAAGATTCTCCGGAATTCAAGAAAAGCCTGAAGCAGATTGTAGAATTCAAGGATAACCTGACTGCCCTGATGGACCTGGAAATCGGTGGTGTAGACGGTGTTGTAATGGACGTTGTTGTAGCCAATTACAGCATTACTACTACCGGTAAACCATTTACCGTTATTGCTGAATCACTGAGTCCTGAAGAATACGGAATCGGTTTCAGAAAGACTGATGCTAAACTGTGCGCAGCAGTAACTGATGCCCTGAAGGCAATGGTTGCTGATGGAACAATGGCCCAGATCGATGACAAATGGTTTGGTACCAGTGTTTCAATGATCGGAAAATAACACCATGCAGAAACTGCTGGTTGCAATGCTCCAGGGGTCGGTAACCTCCCTTGGAGTGTTTTTCCTGACGCTGCTGTTTTCGCTGCCCCTGGGATTACTGATCTGCATGGGGCGCATGCATAAATCGCGGATTATCCGGTATCCGGTGAGTACCCTGATGCTCATTGTCCGGGGAACTCCGCTGATTCTGCAGCTGATCTTCATCTACTTTGCGCCGTATTATCTGTTCCGGCTCTCCTATGACCGGTTTACGGCTGCCATTATTGCGTTCTCAATCAACTATGCCTGCTACTTTGCAGAAATCTACCGTGGCGGTATAGAGTCTATTCCCAACGGCCAGTATGAGGCGTCAAAAATCCTTGGTTTTACTAAAGGTCAGACGTTTTTCCGCATTATTCTGCCGCAGGTCATCAAACGGATTATTCCGGCTACGGGAAACGAAGTCATTACCCTGGTAAAAGACACGGCCCTGGCCCAGACCATTGGTGTTGCAGAACTGTTCCGGGCTGCCCAGAACGCTGCCAGCCGGGAATTTTCTACGGTGCCTATCTTTATTGCCGGTATTTTCTACTTTGTCATGAACTGGGTGGTTACCGCACTCTTTGTCCAGCTTGAAAAGAAACTGTCGTACTACAAATAGGGAGGATGTTCAATATGGAAATGATAAAAGTAACCAATGCAAAAAAATCCTTCGGAAATCTGGAAGTACTCAGGGATATTTCGTTTTCAGTGCACAAAGGCGAGGTTCTGGGAATTATCGGACCTTCCGGCAGCGGAAAATCAACCATGCTCCGCTGTATCACACAGCTTGATACCCTGACGGACGGTTCCATTGAAATCTGCGGTGAGCCGCTGTGCCGTAACGGTATCCAGTCTGACCGGGATACCTGCCGCCGCATTCTCCTGAAAACCGGTCTGGTATTCCAGAATTTCAATCTGTTCCCGCATTTTTCAGTCCTCAGGAATATTACGGAAGCACAGATCCGGGTACTGGGTGTTTCTAAGCCCCAGGCAGAAGAAACGGCCATGAACCTGCTGAAGAAGATGGGGCTGGAATCTAAGGCTTCTGCATATCCCTGCGAACTTTCCGGCGGACAGCAGCAGCGTGTTTCCATTGCCCGTGCCCTTGCCCTGAAACCGGATGTCCTCCTCTTTGATGAACCTACCAGTGCCCTGGACCCGGAACTGACCGGTGAAATCCTGAAAGTAATCAGGGATCTGGCTGCAGAAAAAATGACCATGGTTGTTGTTACCCATGAAATGGCCTTTGCCCGTGACCTGGCAGACCGGATTATCTTCATGGACCAGGGAGTCATTGTAGAAGAGGGGAATGCCACTGACCTGATCAATAATCCTCAGAACGAGCGGACCAAAGCCTTTCTCAGTAAGTATTGAAACATTTCCCGATAAATGCTATTACTTATGTTCATGCTGTACTTTGGGATACCATGCGTTTTCTTTAAAGTACAGCGAAAAATTCACTTACATTTGTTCATTGGAGGACAAAGTGGTAAAAATCAGACTTAAGAAGTTTGGATCAAAAAAACGCCCTTACTACCGCATCGTAGTACAGGATGTTCGCAGCCCACGTGATGGTACTACCATCGAAGAAATCGGTGTTTATCACCCAATCGAAGCTGAAGACAAGCAGATTTCTTTCAAAGAAGATCGTGCTAAGTACTGGATCGGTGTAGGCGCACAGCCAACTGATACTGTAAAACAGCTTTTCAACAAAAAAGGTTTGACACTGTAATTCCGAAGGAGTAGTTGGGAAATGGAAAAAGACCTGATTGAATACATTGCAAAATCATTGGTCGATGATCCCAGTGCTGTTTCGGTGCAGGAAGTCGAAGGCGACAAATCCACCATTATTGAACTGCGTGTTGCTCAGAACGACATCGGTAAGGTAATCGGAAAATACGGCCGTATTGCAAAAGCATTACGCACAGTATTAAGCGCAAGCTCAAGCAAGGGCGGAAAGCGCTATAGTCTGGAAATCCTGGACTAAGGCAACATCGCTTAATGGATACTGAACGCCTTGTAATTGGTATTATCCGCGGCTCCCATGGCCTTGAGGGTAACGTTAAAGTAGAGAGTACTTCCGGTGAAGCTGATCATTTTTTTGATCTGACCGAAGTAACTTTGAAGAAAGACGGTCATGAAAAGACCTACGTTGTAGAAGATGTAGCTGGAAATGCCGCCAATCTTTTGATGAAATTTAAGGGTATTGATTCCCCTGAAGATACGGCGAAAATCCGTGGCTCAGAGATAATCGTACCACGCAGCATGGCTTGTCCCTGTGATAAGGATGAGTACTATGTTGAGGATCTTAAACAGTGCACGCTGGTGTACAAAGCCAGTGGCAGAGAGAATGGACTGAAGTTGGAAAAATCCGCAGTTATGGAATGCGGAACCATCACAGACGTATTGGAAGGCGGAGCCGGTCACCTTTTAGAGGTTGTGGTCTCCGAGAGTTTGCAGAGCGCCCTTAACAGTACAGATGAAACGGGTACCAGTGAAAAGGCCGGCGACGGTAAAAAGCGCACGGTACTTGTTCCTTTCCAAAAGGAATTTATCGGTACGGTTGATCTTAAACGGCATACTGTGCAACTGATGCACCTCTGGGTTCTGGAGTAATCCTAAGGAGAACTTTATGAAATTTCATGTGCTGACCTTGTTCCCGGAAATACCGCGTGCTTTTTTTGAAAGCTCAATCATGGCAAAAGCGGTACAGAAAGGAATTATTGCCTACGATTTGGTGAATATCAGGGATTTTGCCTTTGATAAACACAAGACATGTGATGACAGTCCATACGGGGGCGGAGCCGGCATGCTGATGCTGCCTGAACCGCTGAGTCTGGCGCTTAAGTCTGTGCATAAAGGTATTGCTGCCGAACATGGCCGCAAGGCAAAGAAGCGGGTTATTTACGTAACTCCTTCCGGAAAACCTTTTACCCAGAAACTGGCCCAGGACTTGAGTCAGGAAGACGATCTGGTGTTTATCTGCGGACGGTACGAAGGTATCGACCAGCGGATTATTGACACCTGGGTTACTGATGAAATTTCCATTGGAGATTATGTAATGTCCAGTGGGGAGCTTGCTGCAACAGTTATTGTTGATGCAGTGTACCGTCTGATTGACGGGGTTATTTCATCAGAAAGCCTTGAAGAAGAAAGTTATACTGACGGACTTCTGGAGTATCCCCAGTACACCCGCCCGGAGGTGTTTGAAGGGAAGAAGGTACCTGATGTGCTTTTGTCAGGCCACCATGAAAATATCCGGAAGTGGCGCTTGGAAAAACGTCTGGCTAAAACCCTGAGGGTTCGGCCTGACCTGGTTGCTAAAGCCCGTGAAAACGGAAACCTTTCCAAGGAAGCCGAGAAAATGATTGAGAAATTAACTAATTACTCAGGAGACTGACATGGATTTAATTAAGACCATCGAAGAGTCACAGAAAAGAGAAAACGCAGAAGCTTTCCGCGTTGGTGATACCGTAAAAGTTCACTTCAAGATTATTGAAGGTAAAACCGAACGTATTCAGGTTTATGAAGGTCTGGTAATCTGCTTCAAAGGAAGCGGAGCCCGCCGTACTTTCACCGTACGCAAAAACTCATACGGTGTTGGTGTAGAACGTGTATTCCCACTGCACTCACCACGTATCGCAAAAGTAGAAGTAGTTCGCCCAGGTAAAGTTCGCCGTGCAAAACTGTACTACATCCGCGACAAAGTTGGTAAGGGTGCAAAAATCAAGGAACTTATCGTTAAAAAAACTGACGCTAAATAAGTGTTCCTTGTTACAGGCAGCTTAACCTGAACAGAAAACCGCTGATGCCGGAGTATCTGATACTTCGTTGCCGTCAGCGGTTTTTTTTATCTTGAATTCGCATACATTCGGGATTAAAATATTTCTGGAGCTAATGTGAGAGAGTTACAGAAAATCAACACATCAGACCTTTCTCTTGGTATGCGGTTCTCAGCACCGGTTTTCTTTGATGACGGAGAAAACATGTTTCTTGCTGAAGGTAAACCGTTAAAGGAATATCATCTTGATGCCTTATTACGCTGGAAACAGACCTATGTAGTAACCTACGGGCAGATTCTTGACGAGAATGCATTACCTGACCTGAACGATGCTGTTGATGAAGAACTGGAAGAGCTGGAAGAAATAGAGGAACTGGAAGAGCTTGAAGAACTGGAAGATGTTGATGCGGAAGAAACCCTTGAACAGCTGGACAGTATGGAAATGCCGGAAAATCCTTCTTTCAGTGCCAACAGTCCGCTGGTATACCGTGTAGAAGACGGCGGATTTGAAACCACGTACCAGCATCTGATCGGCATTTCAAAACGGTTTTACAACACCTATGAAAACGGTGGTACCCTTTCACGGACAACCATAGATCAGGCTGCCGAAACTATTGCAACCATCATTGAAACTGATGCACAGAATGCCGTGGTCTGGATTCTGAACAAAGGCTCAGGAAGTACCTTTGCTGACCAGGCTGTAGACGGCGCATTCCTGTGTGCTGCCGTAGCCAAAAAAATGGGGATTCCCCAGCGGAAAATACTGCAGATTATTCAGGCCGTCCTGATTCACGATGTGGCTATGGTGCGGGTGCCGTCAGAAATCCGTAAAAAGACGGGCGCCCTGACTACAGAAGAGTTTGAACTGCTGAAAATGCATACGGTGCGTTCCGGCAGAATCTGTAATGACCAGCTGATGTTCCCCCGGGAAGTATCAGAAATCGTTCTTTCCCACCACGAAAAATGGGATGGTTCCGGATATCCTGAAGGGCGCAGGGGTGATGAAATTGACATCGGTGCTCTCATCGTAGCCGTAGTAGATGCCTTTGAATCTATGACATCAGATAAAGCATACCGTGACCCTATTTCAGGTTATGAAACGGTACACCGGATTCTTGCTGATTCCGGCAGACTGTTCAGCAGCATGGTCGTTAAGGCTTTTGTTCAGACTCTGGGGGTATATCCGGTAGGTTCGTATGTCCAGCTCAGCGATGGTGCTGTCTGCAAAGTACTTGAAACTACTGAGGACTCACTGTTCCTGCCGGTTGTCAGTCTGGTACGGAAAGGAAACGGAGCTACGGCAAAAATGGCCGAAAATGACGTCATCCGTCTGAACCAGCAGCGGCAGCTTTTTGTTGCAAAAGCAGTGCATGCCCCGGAAAAATAACCGTGCTGCAGGAACTGCCGGAGAAGATACGGCGGCTAACTATCTTTGTTCTCAGGGATATGAAATTATTTCCCGGAATTTCCGTACACGGCGCGGAGAAATTGATATAATAGCTCACAAAGAAAACGTTCTGGTCTTTGTTGAAGTTAAGTCTTTACCCAGCGGAAACATAGAAACTCTGGCACAGAAATTAAATGTGCAGAAACAGAAAAGAATTGTGGAAACCGCTAAATGTTACCTGTCAAACTATCGACAATATAGTAACGACTATATCAGGTTTGATGTAATCGTTATTGATATGCCGGAGTTTGGACCAGTGTATCACTTAGAAAACGCATTCTCGGAGTTTTTATGACCACTACTGAAGGGGATGTTCCAGAACGGATTTTGGAATTACGGAAAAAAATCCACGATCCCGAATACATGAACGATGCGGTACAGCGCATTGCCATTGTATTAAGCCGGAGACTTGTGGAAAAGCCGCGAAATATCAAGGAAGTTGTTAATGGATCGTACTAGAAACCATGGCCATAACCGCTCATGGAACCGGGATCGGAATAATGGACATAACCGCCAGGATCGGGATGTTTCCTCAGAAAACGCAGAAGCAATCAGAGCGTTTAAAATTCAGGAACGTATCTGTCCCATGTGCGGTAAGCCCATAACCGATATTTCAACAGCCCTCGCCCATAAAGAAACCGGTGAACCGGTGCACTTTGACTGTGTGCTTGAACTGCTGCAGGGGCAGGAAAAACTGATGCCAGGCCAGAAGGTAACGTACATCGGCCAGGGCCGTTTTGCTGTTGTCTATTTTCCCAATGTCCATGATACCCGTAACTTTACCATCGAACGGATTATCGAATGGGAAAAACGGGACGCCAAATTTGCCTGGCGTGATGAAATGGCCGGTTTGTTCAGTCAGGTTAAATAACCGGTACTGAATAGTAGTCCGCATATAAAAAAAGCTGCTTCTGGAATGGAAGCAGCTTTTTTTGTCAGCCGGTATGCTTACCGTTTTTTGCTGAAATCAACCATTTTGCGGAATGCGCTGTCCGGTTTTTTCAGTTCACGGGACCCCCGGGTAATTTTACAAAGACTCATACCAAAAGACTGTGCAATTTCACGCTGGGTAGTTCCCTTGTCAATTTCCTTTACCAGCAGCCATCGGTTGGCAAAATCATATACTTCTGCCGGGGTAAAAAGACAGCGGAAAAAGCTTTCGACAAATTCTTCATCATCAATATCTGCAATAAGGCTGCAAAGCTCTGAAAAACCCTTGTCAGCCCGTACTTTCATTTCTTCAGTAATTTCCATGTCTCACAGTATATCACACATTACTGTTTAGAGAAACATCTTAGACATGAAATAGTCTTCTGGCATTTTCCAGTGCGTATCCCTGCAGTTTTTCACTGCTCATTTCAAGTATGTCTGCAATGAATTCATAGGTATATGGCACATAGAGCGGGGTATTGGTTTTTCCGCGGTGGGGTACCGGACACAGGTAGGGGCCGTCAGTTTCAAGAAGAAGCCGGTCACGGGGGATATACCTGATAAGTTCCTTCATGGCATCCATTTTTGACCTTTTGGTGTAGGTAACACCGCCACCCAGGGCAATGTACCAGCCTGCATCCAGGAACACTTTTGCTTCTGCAAGTCCATAGGAATAGCAGTGGATTTCACCGTTGTGGTATCCGATGTTCTTTATGGCATCTACTGTCTGCTCAAAGGCATCGCGGCTGTGTACTACAACTGGTTTTTCATATTTCTTTGCCAGTTCCAGCTGCATTTCAAAAAATTCCTGTTCAGCCTTCTGCAGGTCAGGGGTAAACTGTTCTTCAGTCCGGGGGTCAACACCGTTGGTGTTCCAGTGATGGTCAAGACCACATTCGCCAATGGCCACAATCCGGTCGTTGTGTTCCAGGAGTGATTTTTCAAGGATCTTGATTTCCTCTGCCCGGTTCTGTATTGCCCCTGCATCGGGCCATACGCCCACACTGTACCAGATACTGTCATGAGCCTTCTGTCGCAGTTCCGGGCTTTCCATGGCCTCCAGTGCGGCGGAAATCAGCTGTTTCCGTTCAGTGATGTCGGCACAGCGGGTTCCTGCGTCAATAACCAGGGCAAAGTCCTGTTCTACCATGGCGGCAAGCAGTTCCGGCAGGTTGATTCCCCGGTCTCCCAGGTACGATAAATGGCAATGGGTATCAGTAAACATGGGGCACAGTATAGCAGATTGCTCCCCCTTGATACAGAACCTTTATGTATGATACTATTCTGACTAGTTGCCGGAATGGTGGAATTGGTAGACACAAGGGACTTAAAATCCCTCGGTAGTAATACTGTGCCAGTTCAAGTCTGGTTTCCGGCACAAAAAAAAGGCTGCGTACCTTATGGTCCGCAGCCTTTTCTTTTTTCTGTCAGGGGATTATTTCAGTGCATCAAGCACAGCCTGTGGCCGCTGCCAGCGGATTGCAGTGGCATATGCCGTTTCTCCTGCAATGTTCTTGAGGCTCCGGTCCATTCCCATGCTGATAAGCCGCTGGATAACCGATTCATCGGCAGTACGGGCTGCATAGTGCAGGATGGTGTCCCCTGATACGTCTTTCCGGGTGCCGCATGACTGTACCATCAGGTTCAGGATTTCTGCGCTGCCGGTTTCCAGTGCTACAGAAAGGGCACAGGTTCCACTGTTGTCAGTTACGAAAGGATCTGCCTTATGCTGCAGCAGTGCACCGGCAAGAGTAATCTGGTTTGTCTGTACTGCCAGCGTAAGCGGTGTCTTTCCTTCGCTGTTGCGGCGGTCCATGGGGTAGCCGCTTTCCAGCAGCTGGTTCATGGTTTCGGCGCTGGCATGGTTCTGTACGGCAATATGTACGGCAGTATTTCCGTCTGAATCGCAGATGTTCATGTCGCCGCCAAGAACGGTACTGATGATTTCTTCATTCTGGCTCTGCAGTGCCAGTGACAGCGGCGTACGGCCGTGGGAATCGCGGAACAGCGGGTTACCGCCGGCATCCCGGATGGCAGTAATGAGAGCCACGTTTCCGGTTGTGGCTGCTTCGTGGTATGCGTTCCGTCCGTACATTTCCTGGATGTATACGCTGGCTCCTTTCTGCAGCAGCAGGGATACCAGCTCTTCGTTCTGTCCCTGGATTGCATCCATCAGGACCGTGCGTCCGGTAACGTCTGCTGCGTTAATGTCGGCACCGCTGTTCAGCAGCAGGGTAACCAGTGAAACCCGTGAGGTTTTTGCAGCTTCATGGAGCGGTGTTTTACCACTGACATTCTGTGCATTCAGGTCTGCACCGTTTTTAATCAGCATGGTTGCTGCATCCTGGGAATTCCAGCGGATGCAGGCATGCAGCGGGGTATTACCCAGATAATCACGGGCATCCATGTCTGCGCCCTTGGCACTGAGCAGGTAGATGGTTGAAGGACTGTCGGCCTTTACGGCACTGAACAGGGGAGTTTCTCCGGTACTGTTCTGTGCATTCATGTCAGCACTTTTTTCAATCAGGGCCTGTACGGCACTGTCCAGTTTCCATTCTGCGGCGTAGTGGAGCGGGGTATTCCCGATGCCATCACGGGAAGCAATAACATCAGAAGACAAAATCCAGTCCTGTACTTCGCCTCCTTTCATCAGGGCAAGACGCAGGGGAGAATAGTTTTCCGTATTGCTGGAGAATACATCGGCACCACGGTTCAGAAGCATTTCGCCGGCAATGCGGTAGTTATTGTTAACGGCAATGTACAGCGGAGTATCACCATTCCGGTTGCGGGCATTTACATCAGCACCGCAGTCAAGCAGATACCGGATTACATCGGTGTCTACATCGTTTTCAATGGCAATGTGGAGCGGGGTATTTCCAAAGGAATCCCTGATAGTCACGTTTCTTGCAGAAATCAGGAGCCGGGTTGTTTCCAGGCCGCTTTTCAGGGCTAATGACAGTGGGGTGTTTCCTTCCATGTCTTCTGCGTGAATATCAGCATCAAGGTTTGCATAGAACGTAATATGTTCCGGCCAGTTATTTTCAACTGCCAGTGCCAGTGGGGTAACACCTTTCTTGTTGCGTTCGTTGATGTCTGCCTTGTATGCCACAAAACGTGAAAGGATTGCCGGTGACATATTGGTAATGGTTGCAATATGCAGCGGGGTATCACCATACAGGTCTTTTACGCGGGTAGAAGCACCGCTGTCCAGCAGCAGCTGATACATGGCGTCACGGTTTTCAGCCGGGGTGATGATGAGCAGCGGTGTTTTACCGATGGAATCCTGGGCGTTAACGTCTGCACCGTTCTGGATAAGGAGTGTTGCAATATCAAGGTGGCCGAACCGGACGGCATTATGCAATGCGGTTGCTCCTGACATATCCTTTGCATTGATCAGGGCATTCCGTTCAATCAGATAGCGGACTACAGCCGTATGACCGTAGATGGCGGCCATGTGGAGCGGTGTCTGACCGTCATCAAAACGGAGGGTCGGGTTACGGGTTTTAACGGAGTCTTCAAAGTAGCTGTACACATTGCGGATCGGCATGGCATTGGCTACCAGCAGGCGCTGTGCATTGCGGATGGCTGCAAGGCCGTCTGCCGGCAGCGGCAGCCGTTCTGCGTTTTCATAGCAGAGTGCCAGTGGTGTTTTTCCGCTGTGGTCCTGCTGGCTTAATGGCAGGCCTTTGTCAATGCACTGTGTTAAGGCTTCAGTATGGTTCCACTCTGCAAAATAGTGAACCATGCTGCGTCCCTGGGCATCCAGCAGCTGAGCGTTCCGTGGAGTTATGATGGCATTGAAATAGAACGCATCACCGGTTTTGATGGCCTGTTCAAGGGCCGTAACATCAGTTGCATTTTTTGCAAAAAGGGTGTCGTTCAGCCCGATAAGCTGGGATGCACATTCTTTTGATCCCAGCAGGATTGCCAGATGCAGCGGTGTATTGCCGTCCCCGTTTTTCAGGAGCGGATCTGCACCCATATTCAGAAGGAATGACAGCATGTTGGGACTGTTTACCATTACGGCACAGTGGAGCGGTGTATTTCCGTCGTAGTCGGTGCTGTTTACCAGACTGGCATCATTGGGGTCTGCTGCAACCAGCATGGCCCGGGCATCTCCTTCATAGCCGTTCATGATCAGCTGATGAAGGGTCACTTTTTCTTCTTCTATTACCGGTGCTACTGCTTCCAGCTTACTGGCACAGGAAACCAGAAGGAGGACAGCAAGAATTCCGAAAATCCATTTTTTCATGTATATACCTCTGTGTATGTATGTACGAATCAATGTCTGAATGCTGTTGGGCAGACAGACGGTCCCTTCAAATATCGGAAAAAGCAGAAGCCGGGTTTAGGAAAACAAGGTACTGCCGATAGAAGAAGTAATGAAACAGTTAAGAACAGGTATTGCAGTAGTATGTGCAGCACTCTTTGCTGCCACGGCGGTGGCACAGACCGCCGTACAGTTCACCTATACGGGAGAAGACAGCACCTATGTGCTGGTAGAACGTTCTAACCTCCGCCGGTACGATAACGGCCGGTATTCCGGTGTCATGAACCGTGAAGTGCGTTCCTATGTGTATCCCATTGATCCACCGGCAGATTGTGCCACCAGCTTCAAGAAGGATGCCTGGTTTACGGGAAATTTCATGGTATACGAAGGTACCCGTACCGCCGGTTCCAGCAGCGTAGGTCTTGACACCATGATGCCGGCTACCTTTCATATCAGCCCGGCCGGAAAACTGACCGTAGTTCCCAATATTGTAACGGGTACTTTAGGCTATGGCCGTGGAGCAAAAGCCTATGATACCGGGTTCCCCAGTTACCGCAGTTTTCCGTCTTTTCCTGCCCAACCCGTAAGCCCCGGCCAGAGTTGGACAGCTCCGGCAGAACGTTCTGTGGATCCCCTTAATCACGGTATATTTACCCGTCTTGCCGTACAGGTACAGTACACCTATGTTGATGACCAGGTGTACAAGGGTGTTCCCTGCCGGCACCTGACAGCCAAATGGGCAACCCGCTATGGGGAAGGCACCCTGAGCCATGATTATGATGGGGATCCTTCGCTGGTAAAGGCCACTGGTACCCATACGGCAGATATTATGGTGAGTATTGAAACCGGTGCTGCCATTGTCATCAGTGACCAGCTTGATGAAACCTTCCTGTACGATGATGGCAGCCAGGTGCAGTTTAAGGGCACCACGCTGCTCTTTACCGAATATCCGCCGGCTGTTGAACGTGATTCTGTCATCCGTGCTCTGAACCGTATTGCAAAAGTTGATGAAAGCGTAAAATCTTCGGCAGAGAAGGAATCAGCAGTTGCCAGTGCTGCTGGTGTAGCCGGCCAGGAACTGCAGCCTGCTGAATCTGCTCAAGTGGCCTCCCTTTCTGAAAACCGCAGACGGATTTCAATTCCCGGTGCCCGTGATGCAGAATCTTCCGGGAATACCGCAGCTGCAGGATCAGATGGTGACATGATTGTAGAAGATACGTCTGCGGGCCTCCGCCTGAGTATCCGAAACCTGCAGTTTGCACCGGACAGTGATCAGCTCCTTGCCGGTGAGAAAAACCGTCTGGACCAGATTGCTGCTGCATTGAAGGATTGTGGATCCGGTCAGTTCCTGGTAGAAGGCCATTGTGCCGCCACCGGTAATCCGGTGGGAGAAAAAGCACTTTCCATTGCCCGTGCAAAACGGATTGTGGATGAACTGACCCGCCGCGGAATCGGCGCCGAACGGTTCCTGTATATCGGGTATGGTGCTGACCGTCCGGTGGCAGATAATGTAACCACTGCCGGAAAAGCAGCCAACCGCCGCGTAGAGATAACTATTCTAGAGTAAATATGCCTGGGGAACGTGGTAGTAGGGGTGGTCAAACACCCCGTAGGCAGTACCGTACGCGGTGCTCAGTACCTCTGGTGTAAAGACTTCCGGTACGCTGCCACAAGCCACCAGCCGGCCGTCCTTCAGCACTGCCAGCTGGTCTGCATAGAGCGGAGCCAGGTTTACGTCATGAATACTGATGACAACGCCAATGCCTGTATCATGGGCTAACTGCTGCAGCTGCTTCATGAAAAAGGCTGCACGGCTGGCATCCAGGTGGCTGAAAGGTTCATCCAGCAGCAGGTATGGCGTATTCTGGGTAAGGCAGCGGGCAATGAGAACACTCTGCAGTTCGCCACCGGAAAGTTCAAAAATCCGCCGGTCTTTCAGGCTGGTAATGCCGGCTTTTTCCAGTGCCTGTTCTGCCGCACCGTAATCATCTTTTGTGTATCCCAAAGTTCCGCTGCTGGCGGCATAACGCCCCATAAGGACTGCTTCCATAACACTGAAATTCCAGGTATACCGCTCATTCTGAGGGAGAAAACTGAGCAGTTTTGCCTTTTCTGTGCTTTTCAGTTTACCCACATCTTTCCCATTGCAGGTTACCTGTCCTGCCGTTACCTGTAATCCCAGAACTTCAAGTCCGCAGAGTACGTGGAGCAGGGTCGATTTCCCGCTGCCGTTGGCGCCCATCAGGCAGGTAACGGTACCCGGCCTGAATGATACTGACAGGTGGTGCAGGATTGGTGTGTTTCCGTAGCCTGCAGAAAGATCTGCTGTCTGAAGAACCGTCATGCCGTATACCTCCTGCTGTATCCCATGAGGACTGCCATAAAGAAGGGCACTCCGCATAATGCGGTCAGAATGCCGATGGGCAGGTCCAGCGGTGGTTTGATGGTGCGGCAGAGAATATCTGCCCAGCCCAGGAATACGGCTCCCAGCAGCATGCTGAAGGGCAGTACCTTTTTGTAACTGGCACCGCAGAGCATGCGGATGGTATGGGGTGCAATCAGTCCTACAAAGCCAATGACACCGCCGGCTGCTACGGCACTGGCTGCAGCAAGGCTGCCGGCTGCAAAGCAGAAAAAGCGGGTCTTTTTCAGGGAGACACCCATGGCCTGTGCAGAAAGATCGCCTGCAGCAAGAATGTCCAGCGGTTTTATGCAGAACAGGAACAGAACGCAGCTGATAACGGCAGGAACTGCAATAAACCGCAGTTCCGTAATACCTTTACCGTTAAAGCTGCCCAAGGTCCATGCGTACATTTTCCGCAGTTCGTTGCTGCTTAGAATAATGATGAGCGAAGTAATTGATGAAAGAAACGTACTGATGGTACAACCGGCCAGCAGCAGTCGCATGGGTTCTGCGCGGGTCCGTCTGCCGCCACTGACGGCATATACCAGCACAATGGAAGCCACTGCTCCCAAAAAGGCTGATACGTGAATCAACGCTCCGGCAAGACTTCCCAGCACGGCCCCCAAAGCCGCTCCGGAAGAAACGCCCAGCATGCCGCTGTCCGCCAGGGAACTTTTAAAGAACCCCTGGAACACGGCACCGCTTCCGGCCAGCAGGGCCCCTGAAATCATGGCCAGAACGGTCCTTGGCAGCCGCAGGTGTACCACAATGATGCGGTAATATTTCTTTACGGCTTCCGGATGGAACAGGGCCTGTATACAGTCAGTAACGGGCAGTTTTTCAGTGCCCAGAAAAAGTCCGGCCAGCAGCGTTACCGGAATCAGTACCAGTAAAGCAGCCAGAACCGGAACGGTCCGCCGGTCTTTCACTGAGGAAATGCCAGAGCGTTAAGTTCTTTGATGGAGTCCACAATGCGTGGACCGCAGCGCGAACTGGTGTCGCCGTCAACAATGTACACCCGGCCGTTTTTTACGGCAGACAGTTCTGCCCACTGGGGCCGTGCCATTACTGACTCAACGGACGTCCAGTTGGTAGAGGGAATGATGATGACGTCAGGATCCCGGGCAAAAAGCGATTCTTCGCTGATCATGGGGTACCCTTCGGCCAGGTCTCCGTATACGTTTACAAAACCGGCAGCTTCCAGCATACCGTTGATGAAAGAAGTTGAGCCGACGGTCATGAACGGATCATTCCAGATTTCCCAGTATACGGTTGGTTTTACCGGAGCTTTCCGGAACAGTTTCTTTGCAAAGGTTTTCTTTACGGCTGCCATGTCTTTTTTCATGGAAGCTACCAGTGCGTCAGCCTCTGCTGCATGACCGGTAATGGCACCAATCTGGGCAATATCGCTTAACGTTGCCTCAATACTGTCAGCATCTGATACAAAAACGCCGATGCCGGCAGCCTTCAGTGGTTCTACCAGATTGTCATGCATGCCGGCAAAACAGATAACCAGTTCAGGATCAGCTGCAATAACAGCTTCCAGACTGATGGTACTGAATCCGCCAACCGATGGCAGCGACAGGGCTTCCTCCGGATAATTGCAGAAATCGGTACGGGCAATCACCTGGTTTCCGGCACCTACGGCAAAAAGAATTTCAGTTCCGGCTGGTCCCAGACTCAGAACGCGGCTGGGAATATTTCTGGTTCTCTGTGGAAAATAGTAGCTTTCTGCAGAAAGGGCAGAAAAGACAACAGCCAGAATCAGAATAAGAGCAGTAATGCGTTTGATACGTAATGTTTTCATGGGTTAACTCTACCATACTTTATACCGATAGAGAACCGTATGACTGTTGTTATCCCTGCTATCAGAAAAATTTCTCTTGCAATCCTCCTCTGCATTGCCGGTACCGCTGTTCTCCGTGCAGAAGGGCTTATCCTGGATGCCGGGTTATATGACAACACTCATCAACTCATTCTTGTTTCTGAATCGCAGCCTTCTTCAAAAGTGTATAAGACGTTCAATACGTACTGGTACGATGGCCCCCATGCATTTGATGATGCTGCCGTAGCCGCTTCTCCAGTGGCCCAGATCGGGGATGGCCTGTATGTGGATTTCTGCATCCGTTACCATGCCGGTCCCCAGTCAGATGGCATTGCAGGCATCTGGCTTCCGGGCGGTAACAGCCGGGACCTGAGCGTGAATGGCGGACAGGAAGCCACGGCAAAAAAAGAACGGCTGACCGGTTATTACATTTCTGATGATGGGGATGTATGGGCAATTCCCTACTGGAAAGTTGATGCGGTCTTTGATGCTGCAGAAATTGCCTTCCTGACGCTTGATGATGAATCTGACAGTGTTCAGATAGCCGTTCAGAAAAAGGTATCGGTTGGCGGCATTACCTATACCTGTACGGTGGGACGGAGTACCAGAATCAGAAATCCGGAAAAACTGGATGCAGTCATGCTGTCTGATGCAAAACTGTCAGCTGATGGCCAGGTTCTGTCGTTCTCAGAACCGCTCTTTACCAGAAGTCCTGTTGCCCCTGAAGACCTTGATGCACTCATCACGCAGAAGAATACGACTGTCTATCCGCCCCGTTTCCTCTGGATACAGCCTCAGGAACCGGCCATTTACCGTGTACTTGAAGCCATGCCGCCCCATCTGGACTAATATTCACGTAAGACGCACAATTTTATGTTCCTTTCAGGGGACCCTGAAAAAAGATGACGTAACCGGATATACGGGTACAATGTTGCTATGACTGTTCAGGACTTTTATGCCACCATTGGTGGTGACTATGATGCAACCATTAAAACACTGAAAACGGACGAACGGATTGTGAAGTATGTAAAGCTCAGTGCCGAAGACGAAACATATCCCAATCTGGAACGCAGTCTTGCTGAAGGAAATATCGCTGATGCTTTTCTTGCTGCCCATTCCCTGAAAGGTGTCTGCCTCAACCTGGGCTACACCCGTCTGATGACCAGTGCCAGTGCGTTAACGGAAAATATCCGGGATGGAATACTGAAAGACAATACCATGGACTTGTTTGAAGTGGTAAAAACAGATTATCTTCAGATTATGGAAGCCATCAAGGAACTTCCATAGGATTTGGAATGATAAAAGTAACCCGTCTCAATAACGTACAGGTGTGGGTTAATCCGCACCAGATTGAATTCATCGAACAGAATCCTGACGTAACGCTGGTCATGCTGTCAGGAAAGTCCCTCATTATCCGCGAATCAGCCGAAGAAGTCATTGACCGCATTGTGGAATACCGCAAACGGATCGGGGCTTTCAAAAATGAACTGTAACCGTCTTTAATTACCACAAAATACTTAAGACTTTTTCTCATATTCCGATAGTGGAGTTAAGGTGTAGTTTCTTTACTGAGCTATACTGATGACTTGAACTTCTTTTGGGAGGATTCCTCTATGGATATAGCAACCATAATCGGTATCGTCGGCGGTGCAGCCATGATGCTTATGTCAGCAATGACATCTGGTACACCACTGGGCGCAATTATCGATATACCTTCTGTTTTCATGACCGTAGGTGGTTCGTACTTTGCACTGTGGATTTGTGCGCCTATGAAAAAGGCATTGGGACTGTTCGGTGTAATCGGCAAAACGTTCAAGATACCAAACTTTGGTGAGCAGGCTATTGTACAGAACATGGTTGCCCTTTCAGAAAAGGCCCGCCGTGAAGGTATTCTTGCCCTTGAAGAAGGTCTTGAAGATCTTGATGACCCCTTTATGAAAAGCGGTCTCCGTCTGGTAGTAGACGGTACTGACGGTAACGTTATCCGCACCATCATGGAAAATGAACTGAACCAGATGGAAGCCCGTCACTTTGACTGGATCAACATTGTAAACCAGTGGGCCGGTTTTGCGCCTGGTTTTGGTATGATGGGTACCGTATTAGGTCTTATCGGTATGCTTCAGAACCTGGAAGATAAATCATCTCTGGGTCCTAACATGGCAGTTGCACTGATTACCACACTGTATGGATCAATGCTTGCCAACTGGCTGTTCTCTCCTTTTGCCCAGAAGCTGACTGCTCAGCACAACAATGAGTCAAAAGTTAAGGAAATGGTAATTGAAGGTGTTCTTTCCATCCAGGCCGGTGATAACCCCCGTATTCTGGCAATGAAACTGCTGACCTACCTTGATCCGGTTACCCGTAAGGCTATTGAAGCAGACGTTCTGAAGGACTAAGTTCACTATGGCAAAGCAACCTGAGAAACCTAGTACCGCGTGGCAGGGTACCTACGGTGACATGATTACCCTGATGCTCTGCTTCTTCGTAATGTTGTATAACCCGACAGAAGTTGATGAAGTGCAGATGCAGGCCATGACCGCCTCCATTCAGGGCGACCCCACATCCGGTGGTCAGTCACTGGCATCCGGCCGTATGGCAGACCTGGGAAATACCATTAACAGCCTTCCTGCCATGGAAAAAGGCAAATCATTGGGGCTGGCTGAAAAACGTGCTGTTTCTCTGTTTGCGCCTGATGTAAAGACCAACAAGATTACCCTGTCATCAGATGAACGCGGTGTTGTCATTACGCTGGCTTCTGATTCGTTTTTCAAGCGGGGCAGTGCACAGCTGAATATTGAAAGTGTACGGGATACCCTGCAGACCCTGGCTCAATTCCTGTCGTCCAGTGAACTGCTGCATGACCAGGATGGTAATATCCGTAAGTTCCGCATTGAAGGACATACGGATTCATCAGATGAATATAAGGGCGAATACCAGAGTAACTGGGAATTGTCCACTGCCCGTGCTACCAACGTACTCCATTATCTTTCTGATTATGGTGTTGATGAGTCACGGTTCAGTATTGCCGGATACGCTGATACCCAGCCGAAATTCAGTGACAGGACTGAAGAAGGACGGGCATACAACCGGCGTGTAGATATAATAATTCTAGACGAGGCACATTTTTGATGGTATACTTTCTGATGGGTGGATTATTTTTATAAACTCCCCATCAGTATATCCTCATAATTCGTCAAAAAGTAAGGAAGGTTACATATGGCCGATGATGAAGATTATGGAATGGATGGTGGCGGTGAAGATGCAGGTGCAGCTCCTGGAAAAAAAGGCGGTATTGGCGGGCTTCTGCCGGCACTGCTGAAATGGGTTGCCATTGCAATTGGTTCAATTGTCCTTATTGTTACCGTTGTTATCATTACCATGAACATCATGAATAAAAACGGAAGCGGTTCTGCTAATGTAGTGCCGGTTTCGTCAGAATATACCTCAAAACGTGAAGAACTGGACTGGTATCAGTCTATCGGTTCTATTTCTACAACTACTTCTGACACCCCGACTGCCAATGTAATTGTAGAAGTTGTTCTCGGTTACAAAACAGAAGATAAAACTGCTTCAACTGAAATTACCAAACGCCAGATTGAAATCAAAGACTTTCTGCGCCGCTATTTCTCGGCAAAGTCAAAGAATGAACTGCGTGTTCAGGATGAAGACAAACTGAAGATGGAAATCCGTAACTCCATTAACGATGATATTTTGACACGTTCAAAAATCCGCGACGTTAAATTCATGACTCTTACGGTTATCGAGTAACGGTTTATTACAGGTTAAAGGCTAAGTAGATGAACGAAGTACTTTCGCAGGATGAAATTGACCAGCTGCTGATGGCTATCAGTTCCGGAGATTCGGAACCTGAAAACTTCACGCCGGTTAATGATACCCGTAAAATCAAGATTTACGACTTCAAACGTCCTGACAAATTCTCAAAGGAACAGATCCGTACGGTACAGATCATGCATGAAACATTTGCCCGTCTGACCACTACCAGTTTGTCCGCCCAGCTGCGTTCCATGGTACATGTACACGTAGCATCGGTAGACCAGCTGACCTATGAGGAATTCATCCGTTCCATTCCAACACCTACTACTCTGGCCGTAATCAATATGGACCCGTTGAAAGGTAATGCCATTCTGGAAATTGACCCTGCCATTACCTTTTCAATGATTGACCGTCTGTTCGGTGGTACCGGACAGGGAACTAAAGTATCCCGTGAATTGACTGATATCGAGCAGTCTGTAATTGAAGGTATCATCGTACGTATTCTTGCCAATATGCGTGAAGCATGGACCCAGGTAATTGACCTCCGTCCACGCCTTGGTACCATCGAAACCAACCCGCAGTTTGCACAGATCGTTCCACCTTCTGAAATGGTTGTTCTGGTAACCCTGGAAACAACCATCGGTGAAGAAGAAGGTATGATGAACTTCTGTATTCCATACATCACCATTGAACCGATTATTTCAAAACTGTCATCACAGTTCTGGTTCTCATCGGTCCGCCGTAATTCTACTACCCAGTATCTGAATGTTATTAAGGAAAAGCTTTCATCTGTCGATATGGATGTAGTAGCGGAAGTTGGTTCAATCAATCTGCCGATCCGTGATGTACTGAACTTGAAAGTGGGCGATGTTGTTGCCCTGACTAATGTTCGGGTAGGAGACCCCCTGACCCTGAATGTTGGTGACCAGAAAAAATTCTACTGTCAGCCTGGTGTTGTCGGAAAGCGCATGGCTGTACAGATTGTTGGAAAGATTGTTCCTGAAGGTGAAAACGAAGACTTTGAGGAATTATCAGTAGAAGGAGATGAATCTTATGAGTGATGGCGCTATTTCTCAGGACGAAATTGATGCTCTGTTATCTGGCGTAGACATGGGTGGCCTTGGTGGATCTTCAGGTGGCCTGTCATCATCTGCAAGTTCTACTCCTGCTTTTGATGTTCCAACCCTGAAGAACTTCATCAATGACCAGACTGCGACATTAAAGGGCAGCCTGGATACCATGACCGGTGCTTCTTTTGAAGTTGGTTCGGTAACCGTTGAAAACGTACAGCGTGATGATGTACTGAAAAAAGTTCCTGAAATGGTCGTTTCTGTTGTAGCAGATTACAATACGACTCTGGTAGGTGACCACCTGTTTATTCTGGCTCCGGAATTTGCCCAGAAATTAACGGCACTTATTAACAGCGAAGAAAATCCTGAACTGTCAGATATGGCTCTTTCTATTGCCGGTGAAGTTGTTTCACAGCACGCCGGTTCAGAAGTTACCAGCCTGTGTGCCGGTGGCCGTCTGGCAGGTCTTTCATTTAATCCGGCAGAATCAGTTCATGTGCCAAAGGCCATGGTCCGGTTCCCTGCCGGCAGTTTTGCCCTTGCGTCATATCCAATCAGCCTTGACGGCAATTCCTATACTCTGTGGGAAATCTTCAGCGGCGATGTAGCCGGTCAGATTACCTCTGCACTGGGCGGTGGTTCCACCAGTGGTGCTGACAACAGTGTCGGAGGACTTTCAGCTGCTGAAATGCAGTCCATGACTTCCATGGGAGGTCTTGGCGGTATGGGAGGCGGCATGTCCGGTATGGGTATGGGTGCTCCCATGGGCGGCATGAACATGGGTGGCGGTATGCCGAACATGGGCATGGGCGGTATGGGCATGGGTGGCGGTATGCCAAACATGGGTATGGGCGGCATGAACATGGGTGGCGGTATGCCAAACATGGGTATGATGGGAATGGGTGGCGGCATGCCACAGCAGATCCCCAACGTACAGCAGCTGCAGTATCCTAACCTTACCCCGACTCAGGGTGGTGAAGGTAACGGTAACATCGGTCTGATCATGGACGTATTCATGGAAATGACCGTAGAACTGGGCCGTACCAAAAAACCGATTAAAGAAATTCTGGGTATGGGTGAAGGTACCATTATTGAGCTTGAAAAACTGGCAGGTGAGCCGGTAGATATTCTGGTAAATCACAAGCCGATTGCTTGTGGTGAGGTTGTAGTTATCGACGAAAACTTCGGTGTTCGTGTAACAAAGATTCTTTCACCAATGGAGCGCGTGGCAGATTTACATTAATCCTTAATGGGTGGGGGATTATTTGTTCAGATCTAAACTTTTCTCAAAACATATGGCAGCCTTGCTGGTACTCTTGTTGTGTACGGCAGGGCTTTCTCCCGTTGCACAGGAATCTGCCCGTGCCAACGAAGAATCAATTATCCTCAACTTTGATGATGCAGCCGGTTCCGGTGCTGCAGGAACTGATCTTTCTGCTGCCACTACCAGCACCTTCTGGCTTTTTGTCCGCATGATTGTTGTGCTGGCACTGGTAATTGCCATCATTTATCTGGTGGTATGGCTTTTAAAAAAGAGTATGGATCCCGGTGTTCAGGAAGATGACTATCTGAAAAAGACTGCCAGTCTGACTCTTGCACCCGGTAAATCGGTTCAGGTAGTTACCCTGGGCGACCAGGCATGGGTACTGGGTGTATCTGAAGAAAGTGTTTCCCTCATCAGCGAAATTCATGACAAAGAACTCATTGATGCCATGAACATCCATGCAGAACCGAATAATGCAAAGAAACCTCTGGATTTTGCTTCTATGCTGGCAAATGTAACCGGTACCCGCAAGCGTTCCGGTTTTACAAGAACAGAAGATTTCATAAAAAACCGGCGTGACCAGTTTTCTAACCGCAATGACCGTGGAGATAACCAGTGAAAAAGTGTCTTGCGGTTCTGCTGATGACGGTTTCCGTACTGGTGCCTGTTTTTGCCCAGAGTGCGTCTAACCTTGATTTTCCTACCATGTCTACTCCCGGGGTGACAACCATGAGTTCAACCATCGGTGGTGTTGATATTCCGGTTGTAGACCTGACTATCCGGCAGCCCGAAAGCAACCGTGAAGTTGCTTTTTCCATCCAGCTGCTGCTTCTGGTAACCGTTTTAAGCCTGGCTCCCAGTATCCTCATTCTGTTGACCTGTTTCCTCCGGTTCAGCATTGTCCTTGATTTCATCAAGCGTGCACTGTCCCTGCAGCAGGTACCGCCAACGGCAGTCCTTAACGGCATCGCCTTTTTCATGACCCTGTTCGTCATGTTTCCTGTATTCAATACCATGTATACCAATTCCTTCAAACCCCTGTCTGACGGTCAGATCGGGCTGCAGGAAGCCTATTATGAAGCAGAAGCTCCCATCCGGGAGTTCATGTATAACCAGATGCGGGATGATACGTCATACATTGCTACCTTTATGGCTATGGGACGTCTGGAACGGCCCAATACCCTGGCTGATGTACCCACGTATATCCTGATTCCTGCCTATATCCTGCATGAACTTACCTGGGCGTTCAAAATAGGCATCATGCTGTACATACCGTTCATCATTATTGATATGGTCGTTGCATCAGTCCTCATGGCTATGGGTATGATCATGCTGCCTCCGGTACAGATTTCCATGCCGTTTAAGCTGATGCTGTTTGTTCTGGTTGATGGCTGGGGCCTGTTGACTACCCAGCTCTTTAATTCCGTAATCAGGTAAAGGAGAGCTGAGCGATGGATACGGTACAGATTGTTTCCCTTATGCGTGAAGGCATTATGCAGGTTCTGATTCTGACAGCTCCGATTCTGGGAGTTGCGCTGGCGGTCGGTCTTATTGTTGCCATTTTCCAGGCAACTACGTCCATTCAGGAACAGACCCTCACGTTCCTTCCCAAATTTGTTGCCATTCTGGGTATGCTGGCGTTACTGGGCGGCTGGATGTTCTCCAACCTGGAAACTTATACCCGTTACCTCTTTGAATCCATTTCCCGTATTTCAGGATAGTAGCCGGATATGCTTCAGACCATTGTTGCTGCAGCTCCCTTATTTCTCCTGATTGCGGTACGTATTTTTGCCATAATGCAGACTTCTCCCTTGCTGTCATCCCAGATGGTACCCCGTGTGGCCAAAGTGGGGCTTACCGGCTGCATTGCGTTTCTGGTGCTTCCGGTACTTATGAATGACAGTTCCCTGAACAGTTATTTCCAGCAGGGTGCTAACGTGAATCTGGGGTCGTCCGGCGTGGTTAATTCAGTATTCCAGGATCCCTTTACCCTGCAATATGTGTTCCTGCTGATGGGAGAAGCCATGATTGGCGTTATCATGGGCTTTTTCCTTAATCTGCTGTTTGGCGCCTTTTCTTCTGCCGGTCAGTTTTTTTCCCTGCAGATGGGATTCAGCGCTGCAGAAGCCTATGATGCCCTTTCCCAGGTAGAAAACCCGCTGATGGGACAGTACCTGAACCTTTTAGCCATGCTGGTGTTCCTGCAGATTGACGGGTTTAAGGAGCTGTTCCTTCACGGCGTGGTCCACAGTTTTACTGCATTGAATGCCTATACCCTGGTGTTTGCCCGCAGCCAGTTCATGACCTTTCTGCTGAAAGGCTTAACAGGTCTGTTCTTCAACGCCATGGTAATTTCCATGCCAATGGTTGGCACCCTGTTTCTGGTTCATGCCGCCATGGGGCTGTTAAGCCGTGCGGCACCGCAGATGAACCTGCTGTCAGACAGTATGCCCATTACCCTGCTGTCAAGTTTTGTTCTTCTGGTGCTGGTACTGCCCGGCATGTGCAATCTGTTCGGTGGATTGATGAACGCAGGATTTACTGCCCTGTACGGTACCTTTGCCTCACTGGCGCCGGGAGGAGGGCTCTGATGCTGACGGAAGAATTGCTGATGCCGGTTTCTGTGCCGGTTGTGGATTTACAGTGGTTTGCTGCAGAAGATGAAGGCCGTACTGAACAGCCTTCGGAATATAAACTGCGCAAAGCCCGTGAAGAAGGCCGTCTTGCAAAAAGCCAGGAGATAACGGGTGCCCTTGTCATGCTCCTGCCGGTTCTCTGCCTGATCATCTTTGCTCCCTATTTTTTCAATACGTTTGTGGAAGTGCTCCGGTACTATCTTGACCACTGTACCACCATGGAACCTGATGACCCCAACCACTACAAGATTTTCTGTATTGCACTGGCAAAAGTTACCGGCCCGGTAGCTGTCTGTGCACTGGTAGGGGCCATTGCCGGAAACATGATTCAGAACCGGGGATTTCTTTTTACAACTAAAACCATTGAGCCGAAATTCAACAAGATTCTGCCGAAATTCGGTGAATGGCTGAAACGTACCCTGTTTTCCGTACAGGGTGTCTTTAACCTGGTAAAGTCCATCGGTAAAGTTGCCATCATCTTCTTTGCCGCCTATCTGGTCATCAAAGGGGAACTGCCTAAACTGATGACCCTGAATACGGTTCCGCTGCAGACTTCTGTTACCTATATAGCAAGCCTGACTGCCAGACTGCTGGTCATTTCAGCCGTAGTATTCCTGGTTATTTCCATTCCGGACTATCTGGTACAGCGCCGTGAGTTCATGGAACAGATGAAAATGACCAAACAGGAAGTAAAGGAAGAGTTCAAGGAACTGGAAGGGGATCCCTATACCAAGGGAAAGCTGCGGCAGTACATGAACCAGCTGCTGACCCAGCAGATGCGGCAGAAAATTGCAGAGGCAGACGTCGTTATTACCAACCCGACCCATTATGCCGTTGCTTTGCAGTATGACCGGAATACCATGCCGGCCCCCATGGTGGTGGCAAAAGGTGTTGACGGACTGGCTCTCCGCATTAAGCAGATTGCCCGGGAAAACGATGTCGAAATTGTAGAAAATAAACCGCTGGCCCGCGCGCTCTATGCGGATGTAGAAATAGGTGATATAATACCTGAACAGTATTACGCTGCGTTAAGTCTGATCCTGAAACGGGTATACCAGATGAAAGGCAGAATGTAAGGCTGAACACGCACAATAAAAGTTTTGTACGTCAACTGTAAGGGTGGGACCAAGTGGCTGGCACGTCAAAAAGTTTACATAATACTACGGATATATTTATGGCCGTAGCGGTAGTAACCGTCATCATGATGATTATGATTCCGCTGCCCACAGTACTGCTGGATGTCCTTATGGCTACCAACGTACTGCTTTCTCTTTTGATTCTCCTGATTGTAGTCTATTCTCCGCGGGCAATTGACTTTTCGTCATTTCCTACGGTTCTGCTTATTTCTACGGTTTTCGGCCTGGGGCTGAACGTATCTTCAACCCGTCTTATCCTTACCAAAGGATTAAAATTTGACGGTCAGATGGTCCGGGCCTTTTCCAGTTTCGTTATCGGTGCCGGTGGTACTGAAGGTATTCTGATTGGTTTTGTCATCTTCATCATCATCATTGCCGTTCAGACCTTTGTAATCACCAAAGGTGCCACCCGCGTTGCTGAAGTTGCCGCCCGTTTTACCCTGGATGCCATGCCCATGAAGCAGGCTGCCATTGAATCAGAGTACAATCAGGGATCAATGACGGAAGAAGAACTCCGTCAGCGCAAAATGGATGTGCAGCGTGAAGCAGATTTCTACGGCAGTATGGATGGTGCCACCAAGTTTGTTTCCAACAACGTAAAAGTCGGCATTTTCATTACCATCATCAACCTGGTTGTGGGCTTGATTTTCGGTATGGTACTCCGCGGTGAAAATTTTTCTACTGCCATCGGAACCTATGCAGCCCTGACCATTGGTGACGGTCTGCTTTCCCAGGTTCCTTCCCTGATGGTATCTTTTGCTACCGGTCTGATAGTTACCCGTTCTGTTTCAGATGGCAAAACGACCCTTGGTGATGACATTTCCCTGCAGTTTACCCAAAGTTCACTCATTTATTACGTTGGCGCCGGAGTTATGGCAGTTATGGGGGTACTTCCCGGTTTCCCCTGGTATGTACTGGAACCCATGGCAGCCGGTCTTGGGTTTATCGGATGGCGTCTGAAGGACGTTACGAAAAACCGTGAAGCAAAGGCTGCAAAGGCAAAAGCTGACAAACAGGCTGCAGCTGCCGCAGGTCCTTCAGCACCGGTACAGACGCAGATCAAGCCGCCGGATCCCCTTTCCCTGGAACTGGGTCTGGCTTTGCTGCCACTGGTTGAAAAAGAAAAGGGTGCCGAACTTATAGAACGCATCCGCCGCATGAGAAATGAAGCTGCCAATGACTACGGTCTGGTAGTTCCCAATATCCGCATTGTAGATAACATGCGCCTTGATCCCAATGAATACTGCTTCAAGATTAAGGGCGTAGAAATCGGCCGGTTTAAGTTACGGCTGGGAAACTATATGTGCATGAACAGTGGTGATGCAACCCGCGAGATTAAAGGTGAAGCCACTATTGATCCTGCTTTTGGCCTGCCGGCGGTATGGATTCCGGAAGACAAGCGGGAAGAGGCAGAACGTGCCGGATATGCCGTCATTGATCCGCCGACCATTATTGCAACGCACCTTACGGAACTGATCCGCACTCATGCTGACGAAATCCTTGGACGTGAAGAAGTTCGGACTATTCTTGATGTACTCAAGAAAGAATATCCTGCTGTTGTTGAAGAAGCTACCGGATCCGGCAAATTTACGACCGGTGAAATTCAGAAAGTACTGCAGGGACTGCTCCGTGAACAGGTTTCCATCCGCAATATGGTTGTCATTCTTGAAACCATGTGCGATTACGGCAGTGTTACCAAAGATCCTTCCATTCTGGTTGAAAAAGTACGTCAGGCCCTGGGACGTCAGTTATGCCTGCAGTATGCCGATGGTACTCCGGACGGTGGACACGTACTGCGTGTTGTTACCGTAGACCAGCAGTTCCTGGCAAAACTGGTGGAAAGCCGGGTAAATCTGCCCACTGGGCCCATTGCTGCCCTTGAACCACGTCTGCAGGGCAGATGGATTCAGGCTTTGTCTGCAACCATGGCTTCTATCAGGGGTAAAGGTTTTATGCCGGTTCTTTGGGTTCCTGATGAAGCCCGTATTCTGGTTAAAAAGAGTACGGAACGGGAAATTCCCAAACTGGTAGTGCTTGCAGCAAGCGAAATTACACCGGATATCAACGTAGAGATTATTGGAGAGGTTCAAGTTGGCTAATACAGACGGAATGTACTATGTAACGGGTGACACCCTGGATGAATGTGTGCGGGCCATGGAAAAGGAACATGGCCCTGATGCATTTTCCATTAAGACCCGTGAACAGGTAAAAATAGGCGCTATTCTTGGTATTGGCGGACACAAGGGATGGAAGGTAGGGTATACCCTGCGTCCCAAATCTCCGGTTAATTCGTTTCCCACGCTGGCAGAACTGTACCAGCCAAAACCGGTAAAGACTTCAGAAGATTTTGCCCGGTCCCAGCGTGAAATTGTGGCAAAGGTAAAAGGTCCTGAAGCAGCAGCTGCCATTCCTGTTCCCGGCAGTAAGCCTTTTGGTACATCCGTAGCCGCTGCGGCAGAAAGCGCTGCCCAGATGAAAGAACTGATGGATCAGATTGCAGCACTCCGGGAAGATCTCAAGAATTCTACCGTTTCTGCTGCTGAAAACAGTGAAGAGCATCCCACCATTGAAAAACTCCGCAACCTGCTTGAAGATAATGAGTTTTCTCCGGCTTATACCCGGTTCATGATTGACCGGATAAAAAAGCAGTTCCACATTGATGAACTGCAGGATTATGCAGCGGTAGAAAATACCCTGGTTCATTGGATTGCAGATACCATCGTCATTGATCATGCCGAATTGACCAGCCGGCCGCAGGTAATTGTCCTTATTGGTCCCACCGGCGTCGGAAAGACAACAACGGTAGCAAAAATTGCCTCACACTATGCCTATCCAAAAGCCGGTAACGGTGAATCACCAAAACGGGTTCGCATGGTAGGTATTGACGGCTACCGTATTCAGGCCTATGAACAGCTGGAGCACTATGCCAACATCCTGGAAATTCCGGTAGAAAAGGTCTGGAACAGTAATCTGGCTGAAAAAATCGCCAGTTACGGAAAGGAATGGGATGTCATCCTCATTGATACCATCGGCTACAGCCCCAAAGATTCCGACGGCATAGAGAGCATGCGTCAGCGTCTTGAACTGCAGAAGGCTGTTCCCCAGGTGTACCTTACCATGACTGTTTCAACCAAACTGACCGATATGCGTGAAATCATGACGCAGTTTGATACTTTCAACTATAAGTCATTGATTGTTACAAAAATTGATGAAACTTCCTGCGTCGGAAACATCATCAGTGCAGCCTGGGAAAAACAGAAGTCTTTTGCCTATGTAACTGACGGTCAGAAAGTACCCAGAAACATTGCCCGGGCTACCCAGGTTGAATTCCTGAAACGGCTGTCCGGTTTTTCCATTGACTGGCTGTCTTTTAACGAAAATTGACTGAAGGCCTAAAGCCTTGGTTCTAATCTATCGATAGATAGAGAGAGCTACTGTTACGCTGTTTTTTATTCTTGTTTTTTATCTTTTGAGGGGAAAGTTATGGAAGATCAGGCATCAGAATTACGCGCCATGCTTCACAAAAATCAGGACGGCACCGGCCGTACCGAAGGACATAAAACCCGCGTCATCGCTGTTACCAGTGGTAAAGGTGGTGTCGGTAAAACCAATATTTCAGTAAATCTGGCCATTGCCTTTGCCCAGACCGGAAAACGGGTCATCCTTATTGACGGTGACCTTGGTATGGCAAACGTTAACGTTATTCTGGGTATTACCCCAAAAGCAAACCTGCTTGACGTCATCAACAAGAAAAAAAAGATGTCGGAAATCATTCTGGATACGGAATATGGTATCCAGTTCATTGCCGGTGCCAACGGCTTCTCACGTATTGCCAATCTGAGCCAGGATGAACTGGACTTTTTTGCAGAAGAATTTTCAACCCTGGCAAGTGCCGATATCATCATTATCGATACCGGTGCCGGTGTATCAGATAACGTACTGCGCTTTATTGAAGCTGCAGACGAAGCCTATGTGGTTACCACTCCGGAACCGACTGCCATCACGGATGCCTATGGCCTGATCAAGATTATTGCAACTGAGTTTGTTGATACCCAGCTGAACCTGAAACTGCTGGTAAACAAGGTACACACTGCAGACGGCGGAAAACGTATTGCTGACCAGATTACCAAAGTTGTCGGACAGTTCCTGAATACCAATATCGAATACCTTGGATTCATCTATGATGATCCGGCAGTAACTTCTTCTGTTCTGCGCCAGAAACCGTTCATCATAGCCCAGCCTAACTCAAAGCCGGCCGTATGCATCAAGCACATTGTCGGCCGCATTGACAAGACGGTAATCAAGACTGACGGCGGCGTTTCGGGCTTCTTCAAGAAGATTATTGGCCGTTAAACTTGACCATTCCTACTTTTTGACTTAATCTGTCTTAAGGGGGAGTTAGATGGTTAACCTGAAAATTACAGCAGGTGGAGCCGTAACTGGGTTAATCATTTCGATAATTTCCGGTTTAATTGGCGGCGTTGGTTTTGCTACCTTACTGATTCGGGCACTGGTATGTGCTGTTGTTTGTGGTGGTATTGCAGCCGGCGCATATTATGTGTTTCAGAAATACCTGTACGTTGAAGACGGTGTGGCATCTCCTGCAGAAACTGTCCAGCGTCCGGTAGTAACGGGCACTACCGTCAATATTTCAGTGGGTGACGATCCGTTACCTGATACTGAAGGTGCACCGGAGTTTTTCGTAACAAATTCTGATGATGCAAAACGGCCTCCAGAGCCGGTGCGTCAAACGAAACCAGCCGAAACAGTTCCACCGGCAGAACCTGCAGTTCCTGCTTCTGCACCTGTACGTGAAGCGCCTTCTGGCTTTGTGCCGGCTTCTCTTGGCTCCATGACTTCTCCACAGACAGTAAAAGCTCAGGCTTCAGGCCCGGATACAACTCATGCTGCTCCCGCTGCTGGCAGTGGTGCACCTGATATGTTCGGTGGGCTTGATGTTATGCCGGAATTTGAGGAAATAGTTTCTTCTGTCGATGAGCCTCATGATCCAGGCCCCATGGAATCTGAAGAAACCAACTTTACCGAACTGAAAGGTAATGATTCCGAACCGCTTTCAGAAGTGAATGTGGGTTCCGACGCAGAAACAATGGCCAAAGCAATACGGACACTTTTAAACAGTGAAGGATAAACATGGCATATAATCCTTTTGATGAAAAAACAGAAGACGAACTTTGGTTGGAATACAAAAAGACCCGGTCTCCACAGCTGCGCGATGCATTTATCCGGCAGTACATGCCGCTGGTAAAATATGTTGCCGGAAAAGTATCTACCGGTATGCCGGGTAGTGTAGAGTACGACGACCTGGTAGGTTTTGGACAGTTTGGTCTTCTTGACGCCATAAATAAATACGACCCTGAAAAAAACGTAAAATTCAAGACATATGCGGTTCAGCGTATCCGTGGTTCCATCCTTGATGAACTGCGTGAAATGGACTGGGTTCCCCGTTCCGTACGCCAGAAGTCACGTGAAATTGATGAAGCCATCGTATCAGTTGAATCAAAACTGGGACGTGCCGCTACTGATGAAGAAGTTGCAGAAGAAATGGGCATTACCGTTTCTGAACTGCAGCGCACCGTCATGAAGGTTTCCGGCACCAGTATCCTGTCACTGAACGATGTATGGTATTCCGGAGATGATTCAGACCGTGTTTCCATCGGAGACAGCATCGAATCTCCTTCTTCCCTCAATCCAGACGTTATCGTTGAGCGTGAAGAAGTCCGCCGGGTAATTATTGAAGCCATCAATGAGCTGCCTGAAAAAGAAAAGATGGTTCTGGTCCTGTACTACAAGGAAGACCTGACCTTCCGTGAAATTGGCGAAGTTCTTGATGTCAGTGAATCACGCATTTCCCAGCTGCATACACGTGCCAACATGCGCCTGCGCGCTAAACTGACCAATATCAGAAAAGGTATCATGTAAGGGAGGCCGTCGGCATGGTAACCCTGGAACAGCTTCGTGCAGAACTTTCAAAGACTCTTGCAGAAGACCAGCAGCTCCAGTATGTAGAAGTTCGGGCTGATACCCTGGACGCAGCCCTTGCTGATGCATCCCTGCAGCTTGATACAAAAGTAGCAAACATTGAATATGAGGTTATAGAAGCCGGCAGTAACGGTATTCTTGGCCTGATGAAAAAGCCCTGGTGCATCCGCGCTTATGAAAATGCTGCCGTAGTCAAAACAAAGAAGAAAAAGAACGACGCAACCCTCAACGGTCAGGAAGATGACATGCTTGAAGAAGATGTTATCGTTGACGCAGACGGACTGTTCTACGTACACCGCTTTAATGCCCAGATCTGCCTGAAAGTTGTTCTTCCGGTCGGTTCCGGTCAGCCTGTTGACGTCAAGGAAGTAATTGCTGCCTGCAGACGTGCCGACACTACTGACCTGAACGAAGACGATATCCGTAACTTCGTTGCCAATGGTACCGGTGGCGTGTATGAACCGGTCGGCTACTTTGAACATGAGCAGGCTGGCGATGCGCTCCTGTCCATCGATGTTTCAAAAGACTGGATGAAGGCTTCCATCCTGGTATCTGCACCGGCTCCCGGTGGGGCAGAAATCTCTCCGGAGCAGATTGTCCGTGCCCTTGAAACCCAGGGCGTTGTGGCCGGTATCAGTCAGGAAAAAATTGATGAATTTGTAGACATGCCGGTATACGGCATTCCCTGTATTGTGGCAGAGGCCGTACAGCCGGTTGATGGCCGTGATGCCTACATTGCCTATAACTTTGAAACAGACCGTTCAAAACTGAAACTGAAGGAAGCTGCCAACGGTCAGGTAGACTTTAAAGAGCTGAACCTGATCCAGAACGTTGTAGAAGGTCAGCCCCTGGCACAGAAAATGCTTCCTGAACGTGGTAAGGCCGGTAAAACCCTTGACGGCCGCTATCTGGAAGCCAAAAACGGTAAGGATATTGCCCTGCCGCTGGGTAAAAACGTTTCCGTTGACTCTGACGGCCGCACCATTATTGCCGACTGTAACGGTCAGGTACTGCTGGTAAATGACAAGATTACCGTAGAACCTATCATGGAAGTTGAAGCCGTTAACATCAAAACCGGTAACATCACCTTCCTGGGTACTGTCATCGTTAAGGGTAACGTTGAAGACGGATTCAACATCAAGGCTTCCGGCAATATTGAAGTATACGGTACCGTTGGCGGCTGTGTTCTTGAAGCCGACGGAGACATCATCGTATCCCTGGGTATCCTGGGCCGTGATGAAGCCGTCATCAAGTCCGGAAAGTCAATCTGGGCAAAGTTCATCCAGAACTCAACGGTAGAAGCCGAAGACTTCATCATCATTACCGACGGTATCATGAACTCCCAGGTTACCTGTATGCATAAGATTCTGGTACAGGGTAAACGCGCCTCCATCATCGGCGGTCATCTGTTTGCCACAGAAGAAATTCACGCCAAGACTATCGGTTCCAACGGTGGTGGTTCTGAAACCATTCTTGAAGTTGGTATTGACCCGCGTGCCAAACGTGAACTTGAAGGCCTTATGGACCAGCAGAATAAAATGGTGCGTGAACTGGATGAACTGGAACTGGATATTTCAACCCTTGAAAACATGAAGAAAGTCCGCCGGTCCATTCCTCACGATAAGGAAGAAAGCCTTAAACAGTTCATTGTCCGCAGGGATGAGCTGCTCAATAAAAACGATGAAGTTACTGCACAGATTCAGGAAATCCAGCAGCGTCTGCGTGAACTGAAAGTAATCGGTAAAATTTCTGCCAGCAGTGTGGTATATGCCGGCGTTAAACTGTACGTCCGCGACGTCAAGGAAGAAATCCGTAATGATGTAAAGGCCGTTACCTTCTTCTATGAGAACGGATTTGTGCGCCACGGCAAGTATGAACCACCGTCAGCAGAGGATTTGAAGCGGGCTCCCGATGGCTATTCAACCAATTGACCTGCAGACCCTGTACACCCAGATGGATAAAGTCTCAAAAAATGTGGCATACCAGGAAAAGGGTGTGTACCTGAACCGGGACGTAAACCAGGCTGACCAGCAGAAAAAAATTGATGAACAGCATAAGGCCATTGAGAAAGCACAGAAAGAAGACAAGGATGCTGATAAAGTAAAGGAACGGCAGGAGAACCGGCAGCAGGCATCCGATAACCAGGCTCCAGAACAGCAGAAGGAAGAACAGGCTGCTCCCCAGGAACCGGAAGTCATCTACGAATGGATAACTGACCCCAATCTGGGAAATCATATCGATATATCATCATGACATCATCTGCATTTGCACTTATCCTTACATTCATCAATCTTATCCTCTGGGTTGTTTTTTTTGTGGTCCTGAAAAAAAAGTTTTCGCCCAAAAACGTACTGGACAGCATTAAGGATGAAGTTGACAAGCTGCTTATTACCATAAATCAGGAAACTGACCGGGATCTGACCCTGCTGGAAGCAAAACTGTCGGAAATCCATGAAGCCATGAAATATGCCGATTATGTGCTGCAGCGGATTCAGGGGGAAGATACCCTTGCCAATCCGGAATATGCTGAAAAGGTTGAAATGGCCCAGGAAGCTCCAGCCGTAACGGTATCCATCTCTGATGAAGCACGGGCAGAATCCAGGACTGCGTATCGGGAAGAAGCGGTGGCCTGGGAACAGAATATGGAACTGTTTACCGGGTATCCGGAACCTGCTCCGGAACCACGGCAGCCGGAAGAAAACGGCAGCCGCAAAGTGAACCGGCAGCAGGTTATCGATCTGTGGCAGATGGGGCAGAGTGTGTCAGAAATAGCCCGCCGCCTTGATGTGGATATGACCTCTGTTCAGATGATCATCGATATGTTCAGCTGAGGTGTTCCCAGAGGAGTCCTGCTCCCGCCGTCAGGTCACAGGTAAGGGTTCTCCCCATGATGTCATCATAGAATTCCGGTGACATGCCGACCGTCAGTACCTTTTCAGTCCGCAGAACCCCTACGGATTCCTTCGTAATCACATCCCCCTTTTTCATGGCATGCATCACGTGGATGGACCGGTTGGTACGGCCGTAGTTGGCTTCTTCAGCCGGTGCCAGTTCCTTTTTGCCGGAACCCAGCACTTCTTCTATGTAGTCCTCTCCAAAATCTTCGTTTAGAGCGTAAATTTGGGCCTCTGGCTCAAGATCTGCCATAAAGTGGCAATAGGATACCATTTCTGCAAACTGTTGCGTTGTAAGGGCTACAGGATCGTCTAAGCCGTCAGTCTCTTTGGAAAGGGTAATGTGCTTTTCTATGGCAAAACCGCCTGCTGCCAGACAGGTTGCCGGTACCACGCGGGGATCCAGTGAATGGTCTGAAACACCGCAGGGAACGCCGAAGGTTTCTTCCAGCGTGGCAAGAACTGCCAGATTGTATTCGGTTTCCGGTGCCGGATAGCTGGTGATGCAGTGAAGCAGCGAAAGGGGCGGAAATTCTGAGGTGATGGCTGCAGTTTTCAGGGGAGAGAGGATATCCATGGCTTTCCGGATGTCTTCCAGCTTTGAAACGCCGCTGCTGATGACGACTGGAATGGTTCCTTTCGTACCGGCAGCAGTTTCCAGTTCCATAAGGCGCTTCAGCATGGGGTAGTGGTTTACTTCCGGAGAGGCGATTTTTATGGCATCAGGCTGCAATGCCCACAGTTCTTCAAGACTCTGGATACCGAAGGGTGAACACATGAACAGGAGTCCCTGCCGGCGGGCGTAATCGCGGCAGCGTGCAAAGAACTCAGGCGGAACTTCCAGTTCCTTAAAGCGGTCATACAGGGGAATGTTCCCCGTTGGCAGCTGCACGAACCCCGTATCCGGATGCAGGATTTCATGGGCATAGACCCACTGGAACTTTACGCAGTCAGCGCCAGCTTTCTTTGCGGCATCAATTAGCTGACAGGCTTTTTCAAAGGATCCCTGGTGGGCGGTTCCGATTTCTGCAATGATTATGGGTGTTCTGTACATAGCCGAACTGTACCACGTTTTATTACGCTTTTCTACGGTTTTTTGCACACATTGACATTGTCTTTTTCTATGTGTTATTATCTGTCATTCTTACGTACACTATTTATAGTCAGATATAAGGAGTTCCAATGTCAGGACATAGTAAGTGGGCAACCATTAAACACGCAAAAGGTGCTGCTGATGCTAAACGTGGCCAGCTGTTCACCAAATTCATCAAGGAAATTTCTATTGCAGCTCGTATGGGTGGTGGAGATCCTAACTCTAACCCACGCCTGAGAACTGCCATCCTGAAAGCACGTGCATCAAACATGCCTAAAGACAACATTGAACGTGCAATCAAAAAAGGTACCGGTGAACTGGGAAATGCAGTATTCGAAGAAAAACTGTACGAAGGTTATGGTGCCAACGGTGTAGCTATCCTGGTTGAAGTTCTTACCGATAACAACAACCGTGCTGCAGCAAACGTACGCAATATCTTCAACAAAACCGGCGGTAACCTGGGTGCAACCGGTTCAGTATCTTACATGTTCAACCGCAAAGGTGTCATTGAATACGATGCAGAAGTTGTAAACGAAGACGAAGTAATGGAAGCTGGTCTGGAAGCTGGTGCTGATGACATCACCTCTGAAGACGGCGTTATCACCGTTACCACCGATCCTAACAACTTTGCTGATGTTCTTGAAGCTCTGCAGGCTAAAGGTTGGGAAGCTCTCTCAGCTGAAGTTTCAATGGTTCCGGATATGTATGTAAGCCTGGACAAAGAAGCTGCTGCAAAAGTTCAGAAGCTGGTTGACCGTCTTGAAGAAGACGACGACGTTCAGAACGTTTACCACAACGCTGAATTCCCGGAAGATTTTGAAGGCTGATTACTGACCGCCTGAAATTTCAGAGAACCGCTTTGGCTTACGCTGAAGCGGTTTTTTTTATGCTTGCCATGATGCCGGTAGCATTGTTTGGGGTAACGTTTTATACTGAAGCTGAGGTACTGTTATGGCGTGCATACATCTGGGCCATGTATACCATGCTGACCCTGTATATGGCGATTGGTACCGTGCTTCTTGGGTATAATTACGGCTTTAAACTGTATTCCATGTCTACCATTCCGCTTATTTATTATGTCAAATACATTTCCCATAAAATCGGCGGAAAAGACCCGAAACCCGTATTCTGGTCTGCAGCGATAACCCTGTCATGCTTTCTTTCAAGCCTGTATACGGTTCATCATGGGTCTTACTATCATATTGAAGGCGCTGCACAGCTGCTGTTCCTTGGTACCAATATTTTCTGTGTCTGTTCATTCCTTTTCATCTTTTCATATAAAACCATCAAACTGGTTACCGATTCCGAGCAGCTGCTTGACTATCAGGCCAACCATGATGCCCTGACAGGACTGGCAAACCGGTATTTCATGCGGGAAATCCTGAACCGTGCTATTGCTGAACAGCCGGGAAAAAGCTGGCTTGCCATGATTGATATTGATAATTTCAAGAAAATCAATGATGGTTACGGACACAATACCGGCGATGAAGTATTGAAGGTGCTGGCAGCGATTATGGAGAAGATGTCGCCGGCGCTGTATGTCAGCCGGTGGGGTGGCGAGGAATTCCTTATTCACGGGATGACTGATGCGGTTCCTCCTGCCATTGTAGAGGACATCAGAAAGACCGTAGAGGAATACGAAGTTTCCATTGGTGACACCATGTTGCGGTTTACTATTACCGCCGGCGTATCTGTCCATGAAAGCGGCCAGCCCATGGACCGGTGGATAATCAGTGCCGACCATAAACTGTACAGCGGCAAAGAAAACGGCAAGAACCAGGTTGTATACTGATTTATGACTGACAGAATCTGTTTCTGTACCTGTTGATAAGGGCTGCAGCTTCTTCAAACTGTTCACGGGTCATAACGGTGTCTTTGATGAAGAACAGTATCCGGTTGTTTGTAAAGGTCATAAAGTAGTACGTATCTGTCTCTGAAAATGAAACAAAATCTGCGTAGGAGTAGGTAATAACTGTATCGCTGTCGGACGTTATGACCTTGTCTGACTGAAAATCAGTGGTGCAGTGATAGGTAAGGGTACTGGGATCTACTTTCAGGGCCTTTGAAATGCAATGAGCTCATCAAGGGTAAGGGTTGAATCAATAACCATGGGACTGTTCCTTTGTCAGCGTTTGAGTATACCGGCCGGCGGTACCTTTAGCAATGGAATGTCTTTTCTGTTATACTGTCAGTATGGCTAATTCATTTGCTTCCTTTCCCGGCTCTATCATTCAGACACAATCTGCAGGCGGTCAAAAAGTACGCCGGATTCTTGGTATTGACCCTGGACTGGCTTCTACAGGCTGGGGCGTTGTAGAGCAGAAGGGCGGACAGTACCGTCTGGTGGCCTATGGCTGTATTGAAACCCCGGCTGAAGAAGTACATGGCGTCCGTCTGCAGGCCATTTACCAGCGCATGACCGCCGTTATTGAAGAGTTTCAGCCGGATGAAGCCGGTATGGAAACCTTATATTTTGCCAAAAATGTAACGTCAGCCATGGCAGTTGCAGAAGCCCGGGGAGTAGTAACCCTGTGCCTTGCCCAGCACTGCATCCCCCTGGGTGAATACACGCCCAATACCATCAAACAGAGCGTTTCCGGTACGGTAAAGGCAGATAAGAAGATTGTGCAGGA
>JAKSTT010000030.1 GCA_024413635.1 Treponemataceae bacterium
CTCAGGGCAACTTCGTCATAAATCATGGTTTTGCTGATCATCTGGTTAGGGTTCTGCATAACATACCCGATGCGCTTTGCCCGCTCCCGTATGCTATCCCCGGTAATATCCCGTCCGTCCAGCATCAGCTGCCCGCTGTCAGGCTTTTCAAACCCGCAGATTAATTTTGCCAGAGTAGACTTTCCCGCGCCATTACGCCCGATGATGCTGACCATCTCTCCCCGGGCAATACTGAAACTGATGTGTTCCAGCGTTTTCTGACCTTTATCGTATCCAAAAGAAACATCCCGCACCTCAAGCAACGGTGTCTTTTCTTCTGCCGGCTGCCGTTCAGGCTGGCTGGTAAACCACTCTTGGACACTCCGGCATGCAGCCGTATCCAAATTAATGGTATTGATATGTGCTGGCTGAATGGCCTCGGTCACCGGTACGCCGGCATATTTCAAAGCCGTTATATATAAGGGCTCCCGTATACCGTTTTCTTCCAGCAGATTGCCGGCAAGCAGCCGGTCAGGAGTAGTATTTGCAATGATGCGTCCTTCAGCAATGAGGACAATGCGGTCAACGTTCCGCCAGAGTACATCTTCCAGACGGTGTTCAATAATAAGCACCGTGGTATTACTTTTCTGCTGGATTTCGTCTATCAGCTCAATAACCTGTTTGCCGGTAGCCGGATCCAGGTTTGCCAGCGGTTCATCAAACAAAAGGACTTTAACGTCATCTACCATGACGCCGGCAAGGCTGACCCGCTGCTTCTGCCCGCCGGAAAGTTCATGGGGTGCTTTTTCAAGGTGCTGTTCTACGCCTACGGTGGCAGCCACCTTCTGTGTTATATCATGCATGCGCTCCTGGGGAACGCAGTCGTTTTCAAGGGAAAATGCTATGTCTTCTGCCACCGTCAGCCCGATAAACTGACCGTCCGGATCTTGCAGAACAGTGCCAACAGTGTGGCTTAATTCAAAAATGCCGGCTTTTGAAGCTTCTATGCCGTTTATGGTCAAAGACCCGGTACATTCACCTGCATAACTGAAGGGCACCAGCCCGTTGATGCAGTTTGAAAGGGTACTTTTACCGCTGCCGGAAGGACCTGCAATCAACACCCGTTCACCCGGATAAATGTCCAGATTGATGTTGTACAGAGTGGGGCGTTTCTGGGCCCGGTACTGAAAAGTAAAATCTTTAAATGAAATGATGGGGGTAGGGGAGTCCGTAATTACCTCAAACAAGCAGGGTCACCGGCAAAACCTGAGTGACCCTGCCCAGTACTTATTCTTCTGTATCCAGTGAGCCTTTTTTGGCTACGGTTTTTGAGTATGCAAATGACAGGAGACCACCGATGATAACGGTTGTCAGGATGTTTGCAAGAGCAGCCATACCGCCCTGTGCAAATACTTTGTTTGCAGGTTCTGCATAAATCAGAATATCAAGACCAGGAGCAATTACCAGCCAGGCAGCCAGGTGTGCAATTACGTTGGAAACAGCAAACCAGCACAGTCCCTTTCCGTTGAATTCTCCTTCTGCAAGACCGGTTTTCTTGCTGAAAACGCCGGCAACAATACCAACTACGGTAGAAGCAATTACCCAGCTCCACCACGGTGCGCCACCCCAGCTCAGGTCAATAAGGGTATGACCGATAAAGCCGATCAGTGCACCTGCTACAGGACCATACAGGGCTGCCAGCAGACCAAGAACAGCGTACTGAACACTGATGTTGGTATTAGGAATACCGCTTGGAATTGCAACAAAACGGCCCAGTACAAAGAACAGTGCAGCACCAATACCTACGGCTACTACTGTCTTGATTGACATCTTTTTCATTCGTATCCTCCGAATTACAGAAATACCAGTTATATAAAGTCCGGCCAGCCGGATTTTATTCATATACAATACGGGGAGCTTTCCTGAGCGACAGCCGCCAGTTAATACCGGTACCGATGTTATAGGCTTTTGCAAAACTTCCCTGGTTAATGGCTACCGCTACGCAGTCAACGCTGTTTACATACAGTAACGGCTCTCCTACATTAACATCGGCAAAGCTCCTGGCATAGACCATAATGTTTTTATACAGCGTACGGGTATCATTGCTGATGGTAACTTCAACCCGGCCGCCATGCTGTACACCCAGCTGCAGAAACAGTTCCCGGGGAATATTAGTCCACAGTGATCCAAACCGGACATCAAGTACGTCTATGGTACCGGTTACTTCACTGTTCTCATGCCGGGCTTCCACAACCGGCAGTTCAATAACGCTTTCTACGGCTACTTCAGGACCAACTTCTTCAAACGTAATGTTCTGGCTGGCAAGACGGGCGCCGGTATACGCGTAAATGTCACGTCCGTGGAATGTATAGCTTTCACCGCTGGCCGGCAGCCGGTTTACGGTTTCATCAATAACGCGGGCCTGGGCAATACCAAGCATACGCTTAATGTGGGTCAGGGTTCCGTTATCCGGCGTAATGACAATCTGGCCGGTACAGGTTTTTACTGCAATACTCCGGCGGGTAGACCCCACACCCGGATCAACAACGCTTACAAAGACACTGCCTTCCGGCCAGTAGGATACGGTCTGGATAAGACGGTAACTTGCTTCCCAGATATCATACTGGGGAATATCGTGAGTCAGGTCATAAACACGCAGCGTGTCACATACTTTTTCTGCCACACCGTACATTGCACAAACGGCTCCATCAGAGTAGCCGAAATCAGACTGAAAAATTAACGGGTTCATTACGTTAATGGTACCACGAACCTTTTCATTGTGCAAAAAACCGCTCTGTGTTAAAATTGCGTTAACGTACACGCACTACCATTTCTGTGCATTCGTTCAGGAGTATAAAAATGAAATCACCCTATCAGTCATTAAAAGAAGAAGCTTTTGAAGCAAACATGGAAATCCCGAAACGTGGTCTTGCCATTTATACCTGGGGTAACGTTTCTGCTTATGATAAGGCAAAAGGCGTATTCGCCATCAAACCATCAGGTGTTCCCTATGACACCATGAAAGTAGACGACATTGTTGTTCTTGACCTGGACGGCAATAAAGTTGAAGGTACCATGAATCCTTCTTCCGATACTCCTACCCATATCCAGCTGTACCGTAACTTCCAGGATATCGGAGGCGTTACCCATACCCATTCACCTCATGCAACCAGCTGGGCACAGGCTTGCCGCGGTATTCCCCTTTTAGGAACCACCCATGCAGACCACTCAGCAAACCCGGTACCCTGCACCCCAATGATTACCAAAGAGCAGGTAGAAAAAGCCTATGAAGATGAAACCGGTATCCTGATCGTAAATACCTTTCTGCACCCGGAAACCGTTAAAGCGGTAGACTGCTACGGCATTCCGCTGGAACCACTGGTTCCATCAGAAAACCCGATGGTTCTGGTTGCCGGTCACGGTCCATTTACCTGGGGTGCTAATGCTGCAAAATCGGTGTATAATGCAGCTGTACTTGAAGAAATTGCCCGCATGGCATGGATTACTCTTCAGGTAAATCCAGACATCGTTAAGCTTCCTGACTACGTTGTAGACAAACACTACCAGCGTAAGCACGGAAAAAATGCTTACTACGGACAGAAATGACAAAACATAACCTGAAAAAAGCAGAATCAGCAGGTTCTGCTTTTTTTGTATGCATCACAATTCTCTTACTGCTTTTCATTACCGGCTGTTCAAAAAAACAGATTTCCTCAGTATCTTCTTCCCAACCGACTGACGAAAAACCGCTGCTTGTCGGTTTTTCCCAGATTGGTGCTGAAAGTGCCTGGCGTACCTGTAATACAGAATCAATGCAGCAGGCCGCTCAGGAAGCCGGCATTCAGTTACTCTATTCCAACGCAGAACAGAAACAGGAAAACCAGATTAAGGCTATCCGCTCTTTCATCGTATATCAGGTAGACGTCATAGCATTTGTTCCCATCGTTCAGGACGGCTGGGACAGCGTATTGAAAGAAGCCCGGGATGCCGGTATCCCCGTTCTGGTTACCGACCGTAAGATAAATACCTCAGATGAAAGTCTGTATGCCGGTTACATCGGTACTGACGGATATGCTGAAGGTCAGAAAGCCGCCAGATTTCTCCTGAACAAATATGCTGATTCTCCGGCAGATGCCCATTTCAACATTCTTGAAATCCGGGGAACCGATGGTGCTTCAGTAACTACTGACCGCTATGAAGGTTTCCGGAGCATCCTTTCTGATGATTCCCGTTTTGAAATTGTCTGGAGTGAATCGGGAGATTTCCTGCGCTCCAAAGGTCAGGAACTGGCCAACACCCTTCTGCAGGGAAGCAATGGTGTGTTCAAAATCAATGGGAAAAAAATCGACATCATATATTTCCACAATGACGCCATGACCCTTGGCTTTATCGAAGTCCTCAAGCAATCCGGCATCAGACCCGGAAAAGATATTACGATTGTTACGGTTGACGCCGAGCAGGCCGCCATCGATGCCCTTCGTCAGGGTGATGTTAACTGCGTCGTTGAATGCAATCCTAAAATCGGACCTCAGGTAATGGATCTGATCAAAGATCTGGGACAGGGAAAAGAAATTCCCCGACTCATTCATGTATATGAACAGGTTTTTACAGAATTTGATGATCTTTCTGAAGTTGAACCCAGAGGGTATTGATGAAAAAGAACTCCAGCCCTTTTGTATCTGCAAGCATCAAGAAAAACCTGCAGCTTTCATACATCATCATCATCATTCTGATGATCCTGCCAACCATCTACTACACCATTGCATCTACCCAGCATTCAAGCCAGTATGACAGAATCATCACCAATGTAAGCCGGGCAAACCGACTGAATCAGATTGTAAAAATCGATATTTCAAACGAAATCTGGGATATTGTTGCCGGAAAAACATCGTTCAAGACCGGTAACCAGTATGTCATCCTCAATACCATAAATGACGGCATCTCCCAGATGATGGACACTACCCAGGATGAAAACAACCAGAAGCTGCTTGAAGTTGCTTCCCGCGCCCTGCGCACCCTGGAAAAATATGTAGACCAGCTGGGTAACCAGATAGCGTCAAATGTACCGGTTGATCAGAATGAACAGGTTCTTGAAGATATCCGTGGCGTTGCCAGCCTGATTTACGACATCCTTCAGGATTTCATTGTGGCAGAAATTGAATCTGCCGCCGTTACCAATGAGCATCTGACCACCGCCAGCCGCAATCTGACCTTTTTCCAGATCAGCATTATCATCATGATTACCCTCATGGCAATCTATACCCTGATTACCATTTCAAATGCCATCAGCAATCCTATCCAGCAGATGGAAAATATGTCTACCCGTATTGCAGAAGGCGACCTGAACGCACGGGTAGAGTTACCTCATGTTCAGGAACTGGATAACCTGACCCGGAACCTGAACCAGATGGCAGGAAAAATCCAGGATCTGATCGATCAGAATACCCAGGAGCAGAAAAACCTGCAGAAAGCAGAAATGAAAACCCTGCAGGCCCAGATTACACCCCACTTTCTGTACAATACCTTTGATACCATCATCTGGCTGGCAGAAAGTGAAGAATATGAAAAAGTCATCGAAATAACCCGTGCCTTTTCTGACTATTTCCGTATTTCCCTCAGTAAAGGTCATGAATGGATTACCTTTGAAAACGAATTCCAGCATGTCCAGAACTATCTGAAAATCCAGAAAATCCGGTACCGTGATATTCTGGATTATACCCTTGATTTTGATGAATCCCTGAAGGCCTCCCGGGTACTGAAACTTATCCTGCAGCCGCTGGTAGAAAATGCCATTTATCATGGCATCAAGAATAAGCGGGGTAGGGGAATGATTACCGTTACCGCCCGGAAAATTGAAAAAGACGGTATTCCCTGCGCCTGGTGCTGCGTAGAAGACAATGGTATGGGATTCACTCCGGAACGGTTGCAGCAGGTTCTGGAAGAAATGCAGAAAACTGAAGATAACGAAAATCTTTCTGCAACTTATGGCCTCTATAATGTTAATAAAAGATTGACTTTGTATTATGATACGTCGGTGACTCTTTCCATTGAAAGTGAGTTCCGTAAAGGCTCTAAAGTTTCATTTACCATTCCCCTTAAAGAGATGTAATCTCGCGGAGAAACGTGATGTACAGTGTATTTATTGTTGATGATGAAGTTATTGTCCGTGAGGGCATCCGCAGCAAAATTGACTGGGATAATCTTCCCTTTACCTTTGCCGGTGAAGCCTCAGACGGTGAACTTGCGTTGTCAATGATTCAGGAAATCAAACCGGATATCCTTATTACTGACATCAAAATGCCTTTTATGGACGGCCTTGAACTGGCAAAAAACGTCAAGAAGATGCAGCCATGGATCCGCATCATCATTCTTTCCGGTCATGATGAATTTGACTATGCAAAGAAAGCTATTTCCATTGGTGTAGAAGATTACATCCTGAAACCTTTTACCTCTGATGATCTTCTTACCAGCATGAATAAAATTGCCAGCTCTCTGGACAACCAGAAAAAAGAACTGTCAGACATAGCCCGTCTTAAAAATGAAATCGAAGCTTCTTCAGACCTGCTGCGTGAAAAATTCCTTTCAGACCTTATTCTCGGTTCCTTCAACAGCTCAGATGCCATTGAGAAAGCCTCTGAACTTTCCATTTCGCTGCTGTCCCGCATGTATCTGGTTACCATTTCTGAGCTCCACAATGAAGCTAACTCCATAGATGACCTGATTACTGCCAAATCATGCCTTCTTTCGTCTACAGTCGGAAACCCTGACATCATCAGTTTCTTTCTTTCACCATTTACGTACGTATCCATCTTTAAGGGTACACAGGCTGATACACTTGAAGAACAGGCTTATTCTTCAGCCGATGCCATTCAGCATGCCGTTTCCAAAAATACCAGTTGTACTGTTGTAACAACCATCGGTTCCACCGTAGACCGGACGGCACTTATCACAAAATCATATCAGGATGCTAACCACATTCTGGAACTCTGCACAGATTTTTCAAAAAGCCGGATCATCGGTTCACAGGACATAGCCTCATATGCTGATAAATCATTCAGTTTTGTGCAGACAGACCCGTTAATGGACCGGATTAAATACGCTACCATCAACGAACTTGATGATATTATCGACCAGTATCTGAAACTGCTTGGTGAAGATACCTTCCAGTTCAGTGTTATGGCTTCATACCTCTTTATTGATGTAGTCATGGCAGCTTCAAAGCTGGTAGAAGAAGCCGGTGGTAACATCAAGGATGTTATTCCGGATGTTCTTACCCATACCTTTGTTGCACACGCCGTTGAAAACCGGATAACCTTTATCCAACAGATCCGCTTTGTACTTGAAGCAGTACTGACTTTCCGCGATTCAAACCTGCAGGGCCGCTATAGTGACGTCATTCTCCGGGCAAAGAAATACATCGATGAAAATTATGCAAACCCGGATATCTGTCTCCACTCCGTTGCAGAAGAAGTGCACTTCAGTCCCAACCACTTCAGCACCATTTTCTCACAGGAATGTGGCATTACCTTCATCGAATACCTGACGTCCGTGCGCGTTGACCAGGCAAAACACCTGCTAGCCAATTCACAGAAACGTTCTTCTGATATTGCATATGAAATCGGATTCAATGATCCCCATTATTTCAGCTATATCTTTAAGAAAGCTACCGGGTATACTCCCCGCGATTACCGTTCCAACTGCACCGATAACCGCTGACCCCTTATCCCCATAAAAGAAAAGGTCGCTCAAGTAACACTCAAGCGACCTCAAGGAGGAGAAAACCTTTTTGCGTAGTCCCCTTGCACCTGGGACTAACTGCAAAAATGCAGGGGAAACTCTCTTTACTTTTGCACTTTATAAATCGAGCTTTCCGTTTTTTATATTTTCCTGCAGTTTTCCGTTGCACTCCAGAAAACTGCTGAAAACCAAATTAATTACTTCGTTCTCTTATCTTTAATGATTGTAATCAATGACTGCAAAACAATAAAGATACAAAGAATCAGTGACAGGAAAATACTTGTCCACCATGACGACAGTTTACCAGGAGTCTTAATCAGGGTTTCGATGGTTGCTTTGATGAGTACACCAAATACGGTTCCTACAACAGTTCCAACACCACCGGTCAGCATGGTTCCACCGATAACGGCAGAAGAAATTGCTTCCATTTCAAAACCACGGGCCTGGTCAACAAATCCTGCAGATGTATTCAAACACCATACAAAACCAGCCAGAGCTGAAAGGAAACCTTCCAGAACGTATGCATAGAACTTTGTACGGCGAACATTGATACCCATAAGCAGTGCAGACTGTTCACTACCACCAATGGCAAACAGGTTACGTCCAAAACGGGTGTATTTCAGTACATACCAGATAATAAGTACGGTAATTAACGCAATGATTACGCTGGGATGCACGATGGTGTGCATAACAACACCGCGTTTGTTTACCGTATCCATAAACGGAACAATAATGTCTTTTTTGGTCAGGTCCAGAAACCATTTGTTTTTCGTAATGGCAATCTGATTAGAACTGATCATGGCAGCAGCACCGCGGCAGAAGAACAGACCTGCCAGTGTTACGATGAACGGCTGCAGGTCCATGTAGGCAATACACCAGCCCTGGAAAGCACCAAAAATGATACCGAATACCAGAACGATGGCAATTCCTACACCAGCCGGCATGTTCATCTTTTCCATACCGAATGACAGGATCATACATACCAGACAAACCATGGAACCAACGGAAATATCGATACCGCCGATAATCATGACGATGGTCATACCGGTTGCAGCAATAAGCAGACCTGCATTATCAATCAGCATGTTGAAGAAAACCTGAGGTTTTGCAAATCCCATGCCACCTTCAAAGATAAGACCAACACCATACATTACTGCAAACAAGGCAATAGTGATAATCAGAAGGAAGTTACTGGAGTCAATGTGTTTCTTATGTTTTGTTAATTTGTTTTCCATTTTGTTTCTCCAATTACACAGCAACGGTAGTATTCTTGCGGGCCTTAAACCGTTCAAGCATAGCCTTGAAGCGTGGCGACTGGAACAGAACAATCAGAATTACAACGATTGCCTTGTATACAGGAAGCTGGTTTGCAGGAACACCAATTGAGTACAGACTGGTTGAAAGAGCCTGAATGGTAATGGCACCGATAATGGAACCGGCAATGCTGAATTTACCACCGCCCAGGCTGTTTCCACCAAGAGCAACGGCAAGAATGGCATCAAGCTCCATATTAAGACCAATGTTGTTGGCATCTGAAGAATAGATACGGCTGCAGGCGATGGTACCGGCAACACCGGAACTGAGACCACAGATTACATAGGTCATGAAGGTGATGAATACTGAATTGATACCTACCAGGCGACCGGCCTTCGGGTTAATACCAACAGTCTTTACATACGTTGGGAATGCAGTGAACCGTAAGAACAGAGTCAGTAACACTACAAAGATAATTGCAATGAAAATTGGTGTAGGAACTATGCTGTGCGGGAAGAATCCACCAATCCACCGGAATGATTCCTGGCGTACATAGAGGATTACACCCGTTGCCTCACCGATTTTTGCACCGGTTGCAGAATCAAGAATCGGACGGCTTGAGATAAGCTGGGCGATACCACGACCTGCTGTAAACAGAATCAACGTAGCAACCATTGGCTGAATATTAAGCCGGGCAACAAGGAAACCGTTAAAGGCACCACAGGCAACAGCACCAAGAATACCGAGCATGATGGCCAGAGCAGGAACCATGGCGTAGGCATCATAGCTTTCACCCAGATTACGTACTACGATGGCACCGGTAATAGCCATTACGGAACCAACTGAAATATCAGTACCGCGAGAAGCAGCTACAACCAGGGTCATACCAACAGCAAGAATAATCAATTCTGAAGAACGGTTCAGAATATCGATAATCGAACCGTACAAAACGAATTTGGAAGCTTCTCCCGGAAGAGCAATATCCTTGATATTGATTGAGAAGAAGTTGGCACCGTACTTAATCTTTGTAACGATGGCAGAAAGAATAACTACGATGATCAAAGCACAAACTGGCAGAGCCAGAGGTGACTTCATGAAATTTTTCAGACCTGCCAGCCCTTTCCGGCCGGAGGCTGTTGTCTGAGTCTTTTTTACATCACTCATTTGCATCCCCTCCTGCAATAGCAGCCATTACATCGTCCTGGGTAATTCCCGCATTCTGCAGTTCACCTACTTTCTTTCCGTCACGCAGAACGCACAACTTGTTTACGGTACGGAGCATTTCTTCAATTTCAGAACTGATGAACATAACCGTCATACCCTGACTGGCAAGATCAATAACCATTTTCTGGATTTCTGTTTTGGTACCAACGTCAATACCACGGGTAGGTTCATCAAGAATCAGGAATTCTGGATTGGTAACAAGCCAGCGTCCAAGAATTACCTTCTGCTGGTTACCACCGGAAAGTGCCTTAATAGGTGTTTCTGTAGACGGTGTCTTAATACTCAGTGCTTTAATGTATTTATCTGTCAGTTCCAGCTGTTTAGCCATAGGAAGAAGCTTAAATACACCGGTTTTTGCCTGCAGGGCAATCATCATGTTTTCACGGATGGAAAGTTCAGCAATGATACTTTCTGCCTTTCTGTCTTCCGGAAGATATGCCATACCCCGCTTGATTGAATCAATAGGAGCCTTTGCTTTCAGCGGACTTCCGTTAAAGGTCAGCTCACCGCCATCCGGTTTATCAGCACCATAAATTGCACGGGCCAGCTCTGAACGACCTGATCCCAGAAGACCAGTCAAACCGACTACCTGGCCTTTCTTGATGGTCAGTTCAAACGGTTTGATGGTACCTGTATGTGTAAGAGCAACAGCCTTGATAACTTCCGGCAGATCTGCTCTCGATTCGTCATATTCATTACTGTGCAGGCTATCAAGTTCCTTAACTTCGTGACCAAGCATGGCCTGAACCAGCTTCAGTCTTGGAAGTTCAGAAATAGTATACTGACCTTCAAATTCACCGTTACGGAGAACGGTAATTTTGTCGCAGACAGCATATACCTGCTCAAGGAAGTGGGTTACGAAGATAATACCAGTTCCTTCAGCCTTCAGTTTGCGCATTACCGTAAACAGTTCTTCTACTTCTTTATCATCAAGTGAACTGGTAGGTTCATCAAGAATCAATACTTTACAGTTGAAGTTTACTGCACGTGCAATAGCAACCATCTGCTGAATTGCTACTGAGTAGTCACCCAGAGCTCTGGTTACATCAATATTGGTAAGACCAACTCTTTCAAGGGCGGTCTTTGCTTCGCGGTTCATTTTTTTCCAGTCGATAGGACCGAATTTATTCCAGACTTTTGGTTCATGTCCGGCAAAAATGTTTTCAGCAACAGAGATATTAGGACAAAGGTTTACTTCCTGGAATACTGTGCTGATACCATTCATCTGAGCCTCTTCAGGTGAGTGGTTATTCATTGCTTTTCCGTCAAGGAAGATGTCACCGGAATCTCTGGTATAAACGCCATTCAATACTTTAATCAATGTACTTTTTCCGGCACCGTTTTCACCCATCAATGCGTGAATTTCACCCCTGTTGAGTGAAAACTGAGCATTCGAGAGAGCTTTAACGCCGGGGAAAGTCATGGTGATATTTTTCATCGACAGAAAGACATCATTACCTGCCATAAAAACCTTCTTTTTATATAAATGATATAAATACTTTCAAAAAAAAGCCGGAGCGGGAAATTGTTCATTCCTAGCCCCGGCTTTCCATCCTGCTGTTCCCCTCGGAACAGCAAGTTTATTCCAGACTTATGTCAGATTAGTATGCACGAGTAGGAAGTCTTTCAGCAGCATTCTTTTCGTCGAATACTTCTTCTACTACGTACATGATTTTTTCTGGTTTTACACCGTTTTCCAGATCCTGGATGATTTCAGCTACACGTGGACCGTGCAGTGGGTTACATTCAACAGCACAGTTGATTTCACCAGCGATCATACGATTGAATGATTCGTGTACAGCATCGAAACAGATGATGATGATGTCTTTTCCAGGAACTTTACCAGCAGCACGGATTGCATCGATTGCACCCCATGCCATGTTGTCGTTTTCTGCGTATACAACGTCGATATTGTCAGCACCTACTGATTTCAGGATTGCTTCCATAACTTTCTGTCCACCGTCCTGGGTGAAGTCACCAGACTGCTGAGCAACCATGTTCCAGTTAGCGTGAGCAGCAACACCTTCTTCCAGACCCTGAGTACGACCAATCTGAGCTGAAGAACCGATGGTTCCCTGCAGGTCTACAATGTTGATCTGATCGTTAGCACGTCCTTTTTCTGCCAGGTAGCCTTCCAGCCATTTAACACCGTCGCGGCCTTCTTTTACGAAGTTACCACCAACCCAGCACAGATACAGGTCTGGATCAGATACGGTCATCATACGGTCTGACAGAATTACTGGGATACCAGCATTTTTAGCTTCGGTAAGTACGGTTTCCCAACCGGTTTCTACTACTGGAGCAACAACGATGTAGTCTACATCCTGCTGGATGAAGTTACGCATAGCTTTAATCTGGTTTTCCTGTTTCTGCTGAGCATCAACGAAAATCAGTTCATAACCGTTTTCAGCAACAAATGTTGTTTTGAATGATTCAGTGTTAGCAAGACGCCAATCTGATTCTGCACCTACCTGTGCATAACCAACAGTGATAGTTTTTTTAGCACTAGCTGCTGATTCTTTCTTACCACCAGCAAATACCATGCTGCAAGCAAGAGCAACAACTAAAAGAGTAGCCAAAACCTTTTTCATATATGTCTCCTTTTTCCCGGTCATTCCGGGTATGTTCCTAGACTAAGGCCAAACTACCAATCCGTGAATGAGATTTTTTCTGAGAATTTGTACAAATTTTCGTGATTTTTTACGGATATTTTTCAAAGCATGGGGAGAAAAAGTTCAAATTTTTAAGAAACGTTGGAAATTTTACGAAAAATGCTGTTTTTATCTGTATATCTATAAATTTATATAGATATACAGTAATCATTTTATTTTATATGTTATGTTTTTTATTTCCAGATCAGGCACCCGGCGATGCAATCCTTCCAGAATGTATCGTTTATGCATCTGCAGAAGCTGCAGACGTCCAGGATGATCAGTTTCTACAAAAAGTATGCCGTTTTTCAGGTCAACAATTCTGCTGTGATCTGCCAGCTGCGTTCCCAACTGCACTTTCTGGGAATCATCACGATTAAAACTGCGGATGGAAGATACCGTATCATACCAGGCTGATGATACTGAACTGGCTGAATCAACAGCCGGCTGTATCTGGTCCATCAGTTCATTGATGATGGTAGAGGCCTTATATTTATCGTTGTTATCTTTCATGCCATTGGTTGCCATACGCCGTTCTCTATATGATACATGGTGGTCGTAGATTTAGCATACCGGTCATACGGCTCACCGTTCAGAAATGTACAGAACAGCTGGTCGTAATCAGGCAGCAGCATGGTAACCCGCTGCCGTTTATCAGGATCCATTTCAAGCAGCACGTCATCCATAAGTAAAACAGGTTTTTTACCGGTAACCCTTGTGTAATATGTTGCCTGGGCTATGCGGAGAACAAGCGCCGTAAGGCGCCGCTGACCGGTACTTGCTGTTGCTATGAATGGTTTTCCGTTCCTGATGAATACAATCTTATCCCTATGAGGCCCGGATAATGTAGTTTCCATGGCCCGCTCTGCTTCCCGACGTGACTGCAGGTGTCCAAGAACCACATTCATATCATCACTTTTCCATGAAGGTTCATACTGAATATGAACACCATCAATACCAGTGACCTTTTCATAGATATCAGCAAACAGTTCATTAAACTGCAGAATGGTTTTAGCCCGTTTTTTCTGGATTTCCAAACCTTCCTGTACCATCTGCAGATCATACACATCAAGAAGCTCATACACATGGTCTTTCAGCATCTGATTCCGGCTTTTTAGAATCCGTTTATACTTGCGAAGACTGTCCAGATATATACCGTCAAACATGGAAAGAGACTGATCTATGAAAAAACGGCGGCGTTCCGGTTCTCCTACGGCAAAATCGAGATCATCATGATTAAAGAGAACACAGGGAACAGTATTTATCAGATCCTTACGGTCTTTTATGGCTTTTCCGTTTTTTTCAATTTTCTTTTTTCCACGCTGCCAGGTCATGGCCAGAGAACTGGTTTTACCGGATTCCTCTTTGTACATGGTACGTAAAGAAAATGAGTCAGTACCTTCAGTAGCAATTTCTGACTCATTTTTTGTGCGGAAAGAAGTAGCGTAAGCTGAATAATAAATTGCTTCCAAAAGATTTGATTTTCCCTGTCCATTCTCACCGACAAAGAACACCTCTTTTGAAAGCAGATTCAGTGTTTCGTTCTGTAAATTTCTGAAATTGCAGACAGATAAACTGAGGAACGGCACCTATCAGTCCATCTGCATTGGCATAATAAGGTGGAAGTAATCTTCTGCAGGTTCAGGACGCATGGTGATTGCTTTCATGCCTTCAGTAAATTCAAAGACAACCCGTTCGGTGGTAGTAGATTTCAGTGGTTCATCTACATACTGGAAATTCAATGCAAATACCAGTTCTTCACCGTCGTACTGACAGGGAATTTCTTCACGAACATCACCAAATTCCGTTTCATTGGTGTAGATAGTGAGTACACCAGGAGCAATCTGGAAGAATGTTTTCAGTGATTTTTTATCAACCATCAGTCCTACACGGCTCATGGCTTCCTGCAGTTCGTGTTTGTCACAGGCAAAATTGAATTTCTGGTTATCCGGAATAATGCGTTCATAGTTGGGGAATTTTCCGTCAATCAGAACAGAAGTAAAGTAGTAGTTACCGAATTTTACATAGAAAGTCTTATCCAGAACGGCGATTGAAACAAAACCTTCTGATGGAGCACGTTTCAGAATCAGACTCAGGATTTTTGGTGGAACAATGGCAGATTCAAACTGATTGATTCCCTGACACAGTGGTTTTGCAGCATATGACAGACGGCGGCCGTCAGTTGCTACCAGAACCAGATTGTCTTCTTTCTTTTCAAAATAAACACCGTTCATGAAGTAACGGGTCTGGTCATCAGAAATAGCAAAGATTGTCTGACAGATCATCGATTTGAATGCGTCAGTTGGAATATCAAAATAATTGATGTCAGTAGTTGTAGCGAATTCAGGGAATTTTTCGCTGGACATGGTCTTCAGCTTGAAGTTTACTTTTTTTGAAATAGGTTTGATGGTGATGGTTGTGTCATCCTGAATGAATTCAATATCACCTGATGGCAGTTTGTTCAGAATGCTGATGAATTTATCGCAGTGAACAGTAGTACGTCCTTCACTTTCAATATCAACAGGAATTTTGGTTTCAAAGTAAATCTTCAGATCTGCTGCCTGAATGGTAAGAGCATTATTTTCTGCAATGAAACAAACATTAGACAAAATTGATTTTACGTTTTTGTTGGTAATGATTTCCTGGGCAATGGCAATTTCCTTAAGCATTGCATCTCTATCGAAAGTAAACTTCATATAACTTACACTCCTGTGTTTTATATACGTTTTCAAATCACTCTACTAAATATATATATATAAATTTTAGTAGTAGTAATAGTAGAGGCGTTGAAACTTTGGAAAACCCTACTATCTCTTTATTATGTAATGAAATTTCAGACTGAAAAGTCACCTGTTTTCATCACTTTTTTTTCCACAGGATGAGAAGTTACCTTCTTTTTCCCGTTTTTTACCCATGTTTTCAACACGATTTTAACATGTTTTCCACCAGGTTGTCTAAATCTGGTTTTTGTAATCACGAATACTTCTGATCAGAAGCTGTTTCTTTTCCACAAGTTTTTCATCGGTTTTCAACATGTTTTCCACTTTATCCAGTGAGTGGGCAATAGTTGAATGATCCCGGTTAAACTCAACTCCCAGTTCAGTTGTTGAAAGTTCAGTCAACTCGCGTGCAATGTAGATTGCCATCTGACGTGCAAAGGCAACCTGTTTTGTTGCGTTCTTCTTTTTCAGGTCAGCAGGAGTCAATCCGTATTCGTTTGCAACTACCTTAATAATAATATCGATACTTACGTTGCCGACAGTTAGAGGATTTAGAATATCTTTTAATTTTTCCTGGGCAAGCTGCAGGGTAATTTCCTTGTTTACGATTTCGCTGTATGAAATCAGGCGACTGATGCTTGATTCCAGATCACGGATGTTGGTCGTAACGTTTTTACTGATGTAATCAATGACTTCCGGACTGAGCGATTTATTCTGTTCCTTCAGTTTCTGACGGATAATGGCACAACGGGTTTCATATGACGGCAGCTGAATATCAACAATAAGACCACGGCCAAGACGACTGCGGACACGTTCATCCAGATCCTTCATTTCTGCAGGCGGACGATCGCAGGTAAATACCATCTGTTTTTCTTCTTTGTACAAAGCTTCAAACGTTGAGAACAGTTCATTCTGCAGCTGTTCTTTTTTCTGGAAGAACTGCACATCATCAATCAGCAGGGCATCTACTTTACGGTATTTATTACGGAATTCCTGGGGACCGTTTTTCTGTCCCATGGATTCAACAAAACCATTCAGAAATTCTTCAGAAGTAACATATACTACTTTTCTTTTTGGATTTTCATGGAACAGATAATTTCCGATGGCACACATCAGGTGTGTTTTTCCAAGACCAACACCACCATAAATCAGCAGAGGGTTGTTGTATTTTCCGGGATTTTTTGAAATGGCCAGTGCAGCATTATATGCGTAGTTGTTTTCTTCACCGACAATAAAGTTGTCAAAGGTATAACGGGGAAGAATTCCCGGACATTTTAAATCGGGAGATGCAGCTGCAGGTGCCGATGGGGTAGGGGAGGGCACGGAAAAATTCTGAACCTGTGGGGCGGCCGGCTGACTGGCAACTGGTTGTGAAACGACAGGCTTGGCTGCTGCTGGCTGCGGTGAAGCTGCATGAACAGAGCCGGTAGGGAAAGCAGTGCCTTCAAGGGAATGTATATCCTGAATTGAAAACTGGATGGTATAAGACTGGCCAACCAGTTCAGTAATCCGGTTTTGAATTTCTTTATCGATGTTCTTACGGATAACCTGATCACGCATAAAGGCTGACGCTACAGCTACAGTAATGGTTGCAGCATCGGCATTTACAAAACGGAGCTTATCTGCCCACATAAGATAACCCATTTCTGAGCCATCCTGAGCATGATCATTGAACAGTGAAATAAGGGCTTCATCCCAGATAACTTTGAATTCTGACATTCCGCAATTATAGCTTTTCTTTACTTTTTCCCGCAATACTTCTATAATTTTCAAGCAATTTTCAAAAACATTCTTAGGGATTTCTTAATGAGCGCCTCTTATTCAGCCACCAATATCCAGGTATTAAAAGGTCTTGAAGCAGTACGCAAAAGACCAGGTATGTATATCGGTTCAACCGGTCCCAATGGATTGCATCACCTTGTATACGAAGTTGTCGATAACTCTATCGATGAAGCCATGGCAGGTGAATGTGACCACATTGTTGTTGCATTGGAACTTGATGACGTAGTACGTGTAGAAGATAACGGACGCGGTATTCCAGTAGATATTCATCCGACAGAAGGCATCAGTGCCCTTGAGCTGGTACTGACCCGTCTGCATGCCGGTGGTAAGTTCGATAAGGGATCCTATAAAGTTTCCGGTGGTCTGCACGGTGTAGGTGTTTCCTGTGTAAACGCCCTTTCAAACTGGCTTGAAGCAACCGTTCACAAAGACGGCAAACTGTATAAACAGAATTTCCAGATTGGTATTCCTACCGGTCCCGTTGAACAGGTTGGTACTACTGATAAACGTGGTACTACCATCCGGTGGAAGGCTGATGCTACCATTTTCACAGAAACAACTCAGTATGACTACGGTGTACTGACCCTGCGTCTTCGTGAGCTGGCATTCCTGAACCCTGGTATTACCATCATCCTTCGTGATGAACGTCTGGAAACACCAAAAGAATCAGTGTTCCGTTTTGACGGGGGTATCAACGAATATACCAAATTCCTGAACGAAGGAAAAAAAGTAGTTCCGGAAGAACCAATCTTCATTACCGGCGAACAGAACGACATCATTACTGATATTTCCATTCAGTACAACGATGGATTTGAATCTGACAAAATCTTCAGTTATGTCAATGATATTAACACCCGCGAAGGTGGTACCCATCTTGATGGTTTCAAATCAGCCATCACCTTTGTTCTGAATAAAGCTCTTGATAACAATGACAAGCTGTTCAAGAAACTGAATCCGAAAGTTGACAGAAACAAGAAGGGCGATAAAAAAACCGATAAGGATGTAAAAGTAGAACGCCTTACCGGTGATGATGTCCGCACTGGTCTTACTGCCGTCATCTCAGTAAAAGTTCCTGAACCGCAGTTTGAAGGCCAGACAAAAACAAAACTGGGTAATACGGAAGTTCGTACTATCGTTGACTCTCTGGTAAAAGAAAAGCTGACTATCTGGTTTGAACAGAATCCACAGATCTGTAACTCAATTCTTGAAAAAGCAGTTAATGAAGCCATGGGACGTATCAAGGCCCGTAAAGCCATTGATGCAAACCGCAAAAACGGTATCGATTCCTTTGGTCTGCCAGGAAAGCTTGCTGACTGTTCAAGTAACAAACCGGAAGAATGTGAAGTATACATCGTCGAAGGTGATTCGGCCGGTGGTTCGGCTAAACAGGGCCGCAATCCTAAAACCCAGGCAATTCTCCCTCTGTGGGGTAAAATGCTGAACGTTGAAAAAGTTCATCCGGATAAAGTAATCAACAACGATAAACTGCAGCCGGTCATTGCCTCTTTGGGAACCGGTATCGGCAAGAACTTCAATATTGAAAAACTCCGGTATCACAAGATCATCATTATGGCTGATGCCGATGTCGACGGTGCTCATATCTCAACCCTTCTGATGACGTTCTTCTTCCGCTTTATGCCGGAACTTATTGAGAAAGGTTACGTATACATTGCCATGCCTCCGCTGTACCGCGTTGAATACAAAAAGTTCAAGAAGTTTGTATTCAGTGATGAAGAACGTGATGCAGCCCTTGCTGAACTTGGTCCTGACCGCGATAAGGCAACCGTTCAGCGTTACAAAGGTCTTGGTGAAATGGAATGGCAGGAGCTGAAGGAAACTACCATGGCTCCTGAAAACCGTAAGATGAAACAGGTACGCATTACCGATGCCATTGAAGCAGATCACATTTTCTCAGTGCTTATGGGTGATGATGTAGAACCTCGCCGCCGCTTTATTGAAGAAAACGCTGTGTATGCAACACTGGACGTTTAATAGGGGATGCTTAAAATATGATTGAAAATATTAAGTACGAAGAAACACAGACACCGGAAGGTGGTTACCTGCTGGCTGCTCCTATTGAACATGAAATGCAGCGTTCATTCATCGACTATTCAATGTCGGTAATTGTTGAACGTGCGCTTCCAGATGTTCGCGACGGTCTTAAGCCGGTTCACCGCCGTATTCTTTTTGCCATGCATGAAGAAGGATTGAAGTCCAGCGGCAAGACCAAAAAATGTGCAACCGTTGTCGGTGACGTACTTGGTAAATACCACCCGCATGGTGACGCCTCTGTATATGATGCACTGGTTCGTCTTGGACAGAACTTTTCACTGCGCTATGTTCCGGTAACCAAACAGGGTAACTTTGGTGGTATCGACGGTTCACCTGCTGCAGCTTACCGTTACACTGAGGCAAAGATGTCCCAGATTGCGGAAGTTATGGTAGAAGATATCCGTAAGGATACCGTAGACTTTATCCCTAACTTTGATGATACCCATCCGGAACCAACGGTTCTTCCTGCAGCATTCCCATTCCTGCTTTGTAACGGATCAACCGGTATTGCCGTAGGTATGGCAACAAACATGCCTCCTCACAATCTGCGTGAAGTAGGGGCAGCCATTTCTGCATACATTGATAACCAGGATATTTCCATTGATGAGCTGATGACCCATATCAAAGGTCCGGACTTTCCGACTGGTGGTCTGATTTTTGGTAAACGGGGAATCAAAGAAGCATATAAAACCGGCCGCGGAAAATTACTGCTCCGTGCCCGCTTTACCATTGAAGTAGATACCAAAGGCAAGGAAAAAATCGTATTCACTGAAATTCCTTATCAGACCAGAACGACTGATCTGGTATCAAAAATCGGTGAACTTGCCCGTGATAAAGTTATTGAAGGCATTGACCGTGTAAACGATGGTTCCCATGGTGATGATGTCCGTATTGAAGTTGACGTAAAACGCGGTGCCATTGCAAAAGTGGTACTTAACCAGCTTTTTGCTAAAACAGCCCTGCAGTCAAGCTACGGTATCATCAACCTGGCACTGGTTAACGGCCGTCCTCAGGTTCTCAACCTGAAACAGCTGATTAAATGCTTTGTTGATCACCGTGATGTGGTTATTACCCGCCGTACTCAGTTTGAACTTAAAAAGGCAAAACACGATGAACACATTCTGGAAGCAAAGATTACTGCCGTTGACTGTGTTGATGAAGTTATTGCCATTATCCGTGGCAGCCGCGATGAAACAGAAGCCAAAGCAAAACTGTGTGAACGTTTCAGCTTTGACGATGAACAGGCTCAGGCAATCGTAGACTTACGTTTAGGTGTTCTGACCAATCTGCGTATTGATGAACTGAAAAAGCAGATGGAAGAACTGAAAGCCTGGATTGCTCACCTGGAAGATCTGCTTGCCCATCATGAAAAAATCCTTGCCCTCATTAAAGAAGAAACCAATAATCTGGTAGATAAATTCGGCGATGACCGCAAAACTGATATTGTTGCTGATGAAATTGAAGCAGTGAACATTGAAGACATGATCAAGAAAGAGAACATGGCTGTTCTTATTTCCCATCTTGGTTACATCAAATGTGTTCCGGCTTCATCATATAAATCACAGGGACGCGGCGGTAAAGGAACCAATGCCACAAAACTGGTAGAAGATGATTACGTAAAACAGGTATTCACCGCTACCACTCACGATAAAGTTCTCTTTATCTCTACTGCCGGAAAAGCATACTACGTTAAAGTTCATGAAATTCCGGAATCAAGCAAAAATGCCCGTGGTACCCATATCAAGCAGTTGCTCATGATTTCTTCTGATGAAGAAATTGCAACCAGTGTTCCGGTAAAAGATTTCACCGATGATCAGTATCTGTTCATGGCAACTGCCAACGGTGTAGTAAAGAAAGTTCCGTTAAGTGATTTTACCAATGCAAAAGCCCGCGGTATTGTGGCCATTAAACTTGATGATGGAGATAGAATTGTTTCTGCTATCCTGACTGATGGATCAAAGGAAATGCTTCTGGCATCACGCAAAGGACAGACCCTGCGTATTACTGAAGAAGAGGTTCGTCCTATGGGTCGTGCTTCTCGTGGTGTAACTGGTATCAAGATTTCAGGTGACGATGAACTTGCTGCAGCTCTTACTGTAGAAGAAAACAAGACAGCACTGTTCATTACATCCAATGGTCAGGGTAAACGTGTTGAATATGATGAATTCATGAAACACGGACGTGCTACCGGCGGCCAGCGTGGTTATACCATCACTGAAAAAACCGGTGAAGTTGTAGGTGTTGTTTCTGTTTCTGAAACTGATGACATTATGTGTATCACCAGCCAGGGAAAAACAATCCGTACACCTGCTAAAGATGTTTCTAAACAGGGAAGAACTGCTATGGGTGTAGGAGTATTTGTTATTCAGGCACCGGACATGGTAATTGGTATAGATACCATCGCCCAGGAAGAAAACACAGAAGAATAATGTTTCACGTGAAACTGTAACTACAAGCCGGCAGAAAATAACTGCCGGCTTTTTTATTTAACT
>JAKSTT010000031.1 GCA_024413635.1 Treponemataceae bacterium
CTTTTTTCGAAGGTCCCTTCGACAGGCTCAGGGCTCCCTTTTTGAAATCAACAACCAATGTATCGCCGGGTTTCACCGTGCCACCCAGAATCAGGCTGGCGGCAGGATCTTCAATTTCGCGCTGAATCAGGCGGCGCATGGGGCGGGCACCAAACTGGGGCTCATAACCGTTTTCAATCAGATACTCACGGGCTGCCGGTTTCAGTTTGATGGCCAGTCCCTGTTCCTTCAGGCGGCTTTCAAATTCACCCAGCTGATTATCAAGAATCTTACTGACTTCAGCTTTACTCAGGGTCGTAAAGACAACCGTATCATCAATACGGTTCAGCAGTTCAGGACTCATGATCTTTTTCAGTTCCGTCAGGGCACTCTGCTTCATGTCATCGTAGTCCATCAGACCGTCACCGGCACTGCTGAATCCCATCCGGTTTCCGGTAGAAATCTGTCTGGCACCGGCATTACTGGTCATGATGATGACTGTATTCCGGAAATTTACCGTATGGCCAAGATTATCGCGGAGCTCCCCTTCTTCAAGCATCTGCAGCAGCAGGTTGAAAATATCAGGGTGGGCTTTTTCAATTTCATCAAGCAAAACAACGCTGTACGGATTACGGCGTACTTTTTCCGTCAGCACACCGCCTTCTTCGTAGCCCACATATCCCGGTGGTGCACCAACCAGACGGCTTGACGTATGCTTTTCCATAAAATCTGACATATCCACACGGATCAGTGCGTCTTCGCTGCCAAAGAGGAACCGTGCCAGGGTTTTTGCCAGCAGTGTTTTTCCGACACCGGTGGGACCAAGGAAAATAAAGGATCCCTGGGGCCGCTTAAAGCTTGAAACTCCGGCCCGGCTCCGGCGTACTGCAGAAGAAATCAGCCTGATGGCTTCATCCTGACCGACAACGGTCTTATGCAGTTCCTCTTCCATGTGGAGCAGCCGTGCCGTTTCTTCCGTATTCAGCTGTTCCATGGGAATGCCGGTAATGGTGTTGAGCACCGTACACACATCGTGAACCGTTACCGTATTCCGCTCTGAAATAACCAGAGGACCGGTGGTCTTTCCCAGCTCTTCAGCCCGGATACGGAGCATGCGGACTTCATCACGGACCTGGGCGGCCCGTTCATAGTTCTGGTTTTCCACCATCTGATTCTTTTCTTCCATCAGGATGGCAATCTGTTTTTCCAGCTCTGCCAGTTCTGCAGGGCGTTCATCGGCTTCAATCTTCTTCAGGGCTCCGGCTTCATCCAGCAGGTCAATGGCCTTGTCCGGCAGGAACCGGTCCGTAATATAGCGGCGGCTGAAGGTAACAATGGTCTTTACCACATCATCAGCGTATTTTACCCGGTGGTATTCTTCGTACTTGGGAATAATACCGTTCAGAATCCGGATGGTTTCTTCATCGCTGGGTTCGTTGACCTGCACAATCTGGAACCGGCGTTCCAGGGCCGCATCCTTTTCAAAATACTTGCGGTATTCCTTTAAAGTGGTAGCCCCAATACACTGCAGTTCACCGCGGCTTAATGCGGGTTTCAGCATGTTGCTGGCGTCCATGGAACCTTCTGCTCCACCGGCACCGATAAGGGTATGCAGCTCATCAATAAAGATGATGATGTTTTTCTGTTCCTGAATTTCCTTCAGGATACGTTTCATGCGTTCTTCAAATTCACCGCGGTACTTGGTACCGGCAATAACCAGGGCCAGGTCCAGTACGATAACCCGCTTGTTGATCAGGTTGCCGGGAACGGTTTCTGCCACAATGCGCTGGGCAAGGCCTTCTACGATGGCGGTTTTACCAACGCCCGGCTCTCCTACCAGGACCGGGTTATTCTTGTTGCGGCGGCTTAATATCTGGATAAGGCGCTGGATTTCACGGTCACGGCCTACTACCGGGTCCAGGGTACCGGCACGAACCTGAGCGGTCAGGTCCTTGCTGAATTCTGCCAGGTAACTTTCGCCATCCTGACCGGAACCTTTCCGGGTACGGCGTCCGGCAGCAACTTCATCGCCGTCAGGGCGGTTTCCCACAGGCCCGCCGGCATCGCGGGAACTTCCGCCGGAACCGGTACTGCTGCCACGGGGAGATGCTGCAGAACTTTGGGTACTGCGCAGGGTTTCCTGCACGGCCATGCGGATATCATCAACGGAAAGGGATTCCTCTGCAAAAAAGCGGTAGGTTACGCTGTTTTCTTCGCGGATGGCAGCAAGCAGCAGGTGCTCGGTGCCGATATATTCATGGCGCAGGGACCGTGACTCTACAGATGCAGTATCCAGCATGCTCCGGAGCCGTCGTGACGGCGGAATCTCGGAGTTCCGGTTCAGGGGAGCAAAGGAAGAATCACTTCTGGGCATGTTCTGCTTTAATTCCATGGTCAGCATCAGGGTATTGATGCCAGCAGCCATCATGGTGTGGTACCCCACGGAATCCTGCATTTCCAGCATGGCAAGGATAACGTGTTCAGGATACAGCAGGGTGCTGCCCATGTTCCGGGCTACCAGCTGTACGTTGTACACCAGTAATTTCTGTGCGCGTGGCGATAAACCTTTAATCATATACTCTCTTCCCTGCCGTCCAGATCTTCTGTCAGCTTCAGGCTGGTAGCGGCTTCCTGCAGGATCAGGGAGCGGAGCCGGTCAATCTGCTGCTCTTCAGTTACTACGTCTTCTTCAAATTCCAGATTGCCGGTGCGGATGACAAATCCCAGCTGGGCAGTCTGGATACGGTTCAGCAGCACAAAAAAGTCCGTCTGCTTGAGGCCGGAAACAAGGCCCAGGTCATGGGCCCACTTTAAGGACGAAACCAGTTCTATGCCTTCATGCAGGTTCACGTACCGGCAGGCTTTTACCGTGGCCAGGGCCCGGTTTACAATGTCCCGGATGGTGGTAGGCATGGAATCTTCCAGGTCCTTACGGGTTTTCCGTTCTATTTCAATGATATTCCGGGTAGTCTGCACCACCTGGGCAATCAGGTCTGTTTCACTTAAAGGCCACTGGGAGCCGGTAGAAATACGGTACCAGCTGCCCAACGCCTTGGCATTGCCTAATGGAGAGGTGGCATAGCAGGCATACACATCAAAGCCCTGGTCAATGAGGGACCGGAACAGTTTTTCATGCAGACCGGCCTGGGTAAGGCTTGGCAGATGCAGCTGTACGGAAATCTTCAGGCCGGTACCCGCATCCCGCAGGTTTGCCGTGTGGTACCCCGTATCCAGATCACCGGAAAACAGCAGGTAGTCCTGCAGCTGACGGTCAATGTCTGCACACTCATCGTAGACTTTCTGGGGGCAGAAACCGGTCATCACATCAGCCAGGTGCAGGTGGTCCTTCCGGTTTACGGTACAGGTAACCCGGCCGTCATCACGGACAACGGCACCGGTATCCAGCTTGTTCATCATGTCGTTGGTCAGCACTCCCCGTTCCACCAGAATCTGGCGGCCCAAGGGCTCAATATTGCCCGTATGGAAACTCTGATATTTCGTGCCATCGGGAATATGGGAAAAGGCATCAAATACGATGGATTCAACGCGGTTTTTATCTTCCGGCTTCAAGGTGCGGGGAAACTGGAAATCACGCAGGTTCCGGGCAAGACGAACCCGGGTACTGGTAACCACATCCGTGTCTTCACCGTCCTGTGCGTACCAGGTATGTAAAGATGCAAACTCAGTCATGCCGCACATCCCGGATAACGCCGTCAGATGGAATATCCAGGGCCTTAATGCGGTCACGGTATACGGCAGCTTTTTCGTAATCTTCACTGGCTACGGCAGCATCCAGCTTGCTCTGGAGCATGGCCCGGTCTTCCAGAACCGGACGGCCGATGCTCAGGCGGCGCGGCAGGGAACCGGAATAAACGGCATCGGCATTCTTTTTCTTTAAGAGCAGCGTAATTTCATTACCGAACTGTTTATAGCAGTTGGGGCATCCTACCCGGCGCTGTTTCCGTACTTCTTCCAGAGTAGTACCGCAGACAGAACAGGGATGCACTTCAGTAAAATCCTTCATCAGGCGCTGAATTGTAGATTCGATATGATCACTGTGATTTTCAATACCCCGCTCCCGTGCACATTCGGCACACAGGTGCAGTTCTGATTTTTCGGACCCGTGACGCTGCTGGATCATCATGACCGCATCGTTCACCTTACAGATATCGCATTTCATTCAGACTTTCCTCAACACTTCAAGGGGCTTCTCTTTGCCGGCATTCCGGGCGGGAATGACAGAAACCAGCACTGACAGCAGGATGGTTCCCAAAGAAACGGCAAAAAGCTGGTTAAAGGGGATGACAACCGGAATAGATTCAAGATAGTACTCAGGGTTCAGCAGCTGAACCGGTACATAGGAGTTCCCCTCGGTTATAATATACACAAATTTTGTGCACAAGTTAATTACATGCTCAAAAAACTGCAGGATTCCGTTGGCATTGACGGCACACAGCAGGCCAAGGGGGACTCCCAGAACAACACCGGCAAAACCGGCAAAGGTTCCCGTCAGGATATAGCTGGCCGTTATACCGGCAGGACTGGCTCCCATGCTTTTCAGGACCGCAATCTCCTTGCGGCGTTCCAGCACCAGCATGACCAGGGCCGAAGAAATACTCATGCTGGCCACCAGCACAATCAGGAACATGACGAACAGCAGCATGACCCGGGTAGAAGAGAAATTCTGGTACTGGGCAACATTTACCTGCTGCCATTTATAGATGCCGAATCCATTGGGCGTTTTCAGCTGAATCTGGCGGGTAATGGCAGAGAGATCATTGCTGTACGGGTCTGCAGTCTCTACGCCGACCATAACCTGCCCCGCAACGGTAGAAAGAAAATCAAAACCGGTTTCCAGCGGAATGAATACCCAGAGGGCATCAATTTCCTGATATCCCGATGAAACGATACCGGTAACCGTAAAGGATTTGACTTTCGGCACCGTAACACCACGGGCATTGGTATATGATGAAATAAGGCGGATGGTATCTCCCACAGACAGCCCGATGGTTTCAGCAATCTTTTTGCCCACCAGGGCTGCGTTTTTTGCAGAAAGGTCTGCAACGCCGTCATGAACGGTAAGGTACTGGCGGAAAGCGTTGTTTTCAGTGAACAGTGACGGTTCTACAGCGCGGACTACGGCACCGCTCCGGCCTTCCCTGCCGGCAGCCAGCACCGTACCCTGACGCTCAATCCAGGCACCGGTTACGCCGGGAACCGACCGTACGTCATCACGGATTTCCATCAGGGCTGAGAAGTTTTCTGCAGTGTCTGCATAGGATTTATACTGGGCAATCTGGACATGGAAACTGGAAAGGCCGATAAGGCGGCCGGTAATACCCTGAATCATGCCTTCTGATACGGTCAGGACCACAACCAGCGGAATGAGGGCCAGGGCGATGCAGAGAACGGCACCCGTAAGGCTCCGGCGGGCACTGCCGGTTGCTGAGGTTTTAGGAACGATGATGCGGCTGGTCAGAAAGACAGAAGAACGGAAGGTCATAATGAACGGAGCGATCCTTCTTCAATGTGATACCGGATATCGCCTTCTTTAGCCACCGTCGGGTCATGGGTAACCAGCACCAGGGTCTTGTGATATTTTTCAACCATGTCAAAAAGCAGGCGGGCAATGACGGTGGCATTAGCCGGGTCAAGGTTACCGGTGGGCTCATCTGCAAGAATCAGCTGGGGATCATTGACCAGGGCACGGGCTACAGCCGCACGCTGCCGTTCACCGCCGGAAAGTTCACTAGGCAGATGATGCAGACGGTGTTCCAGCCCCACATCAGAGAGCAGCTGACGGGCTTTTTCCATGGCGTCCTTTTTTTTCATGCCGGCCATATAGGCAGGAAGGAACACGTTTTCCAGCGCAGAAAAATCCTTCAGCAGGTGATGGAACTGGAAAACCAGGCCCAGGTACTCAGAGCGGTATCTGGTCAGCTGGTCCTCAGTCAGACCGGTAATGTTCCAGGGGCCTACCGTAATGGTTCCCGCCGTGGCAGATTCCAGGCCGCCGATAACGTTCAGCAGGGTACTTTTTCCGCTGCCGCTGGAACCTTCTATAACGACTTTCTGGCCCGGATACACATCCATATCAAGGTTACGAAGAATAGTCAGCGGTTCCCCGCTGCCGGTAAAGGTCTTTTCCAGCCCGCGGACTGTAATAATGGGTTTATCGTCGTTATTCATCATGGAGTACCTCCGCTACAGACATTTTTGTAACCGTTCTGCTGGCAGCCCAGGCCGCAACCAGACTGGCTGCTATACCAAAGAGGGTAATGGCTGCAGCTTCTGAAAAGAAAATGCGGGCCGGAATGGCGGCATAATAGAGAAACACACTGGAACTTTCCAGAAACTGGACGTCTTCCGGAGAGAACAGCAGCGTAAAGAAGCGGACTATACCGTAGCCCACCTTTGAAAACAGGCCGATGATGGGCTCCATGCGGACACTGATCAGCAGGCCGGCAATCAGCCCGGGTATGGCACCGGCAAAACCGGTGCGGAGTCCCTGATACAGGAATACCGTCTGGATTGCTTTCTGCGGAGCACCCAACGCCTTTAATACGGCAATTTCTTCGTGCTTCTGATACACCATGCGGCGCATGGCGTTAAAGATATTGACGCCAACTACTACAAAAATCAGGGCAGCGGTCAGAAGCAGCAAGTTTTTTTCTACCCGCAGTGCGCCAAAAAAACTCCGGTTGTACACCCGCCAGCTTTCATACTGCAGTTCCGGAACTGTCTGCTGCAGTCTGGCAATGACGCCATCAACCCGGTCTGCATTCTGCAGCTTGATGCCATACTGCACCGGTGCACTGTCACCCAGCAGATTCCGGGCTGTTTCAAGGGAAACAAAGGCAAAGGTGGCGTTAATGTCGCTGTAGCCGCAGCTGACAAGACCGGTAACCTTCAGGGACCGGCTGGAATCAAACAGATCTGTTTCACTGCCACCGGATAAGGCCAGAAGATTAACCGTATCACCGGGCCGAAGTCCAAGACCACGGGCCAGGGTTGTTCCCAGTACAACGGTACCGGGAGCCTGCAGGTCAAAACTGCCGCCGTCAACCCGAAGCTGTCCGGCAAAACCGGCATCAGTTTCTGCCAGGTCTGCCGGTATACCGCGGAGTAATCCGGGGCGCTGACGCCCGCTGCGGCCGGCAAACAGGGTCTGGGCTTCATACAGGGGGATACAGCTGCGTACCCCGTTCACTGTCAGAAATACATCGGGGTCTGCCGGCTGGGGTCCTGCGGCCCGTATGTGGAAACTGGATATTTCAAGAATGCTTTCGATAAAACCCATCTGAAAGCCGTTCATGACAGACATGATGACAATAAGGGCGGCTACTCCAAAGGCGATGCCCCAGATACTCAGCTGACTGGTGGCACGTCCCCGTCCTGAGCGGTCAACCCGGGCAAAACGGCGTGCAACATACGTTATCCAGTGATTTACCATTCAGACCTCCGTATCTCCCGGTCATTATTCAGCACCACTTCCAGCACCTGCAGGCCATCATGGTACTCGCTGAGGATTTCAAATCCATTATCAAAAAAAAGCCGTTCCCGGTAATCAGCATCATTCAGCCAGACCAGTTCACGTATCAGCACATTGTTTTCGTACTGGCGCTCATCCGGCAGTTTCCGGCCGTCATGCCACTCATAGTCGGTTCGGCTGGTCAGTTTTTTTCCCGGTATTGCCATGGTTTCTGACTGCAGGCGGTTCTGACTGTCATACTGCCAGTTCCGCTCTTCCGTCAGGTCAGCTTCTTCTGCGTTCCGGGCTCCGCTGTAGGTTTTCTGGGTATTCACAAAGCCGGCGTCAGTAAAGGTTATGACAACCAGCTGCTTTGACTGCGGCATCCAGCGGGTTTCCGACAGGGGAATAATGCGCTGGCCGTCATACTCAAAGGCCGTTTCCCTTTCGATATTCCGGAAGTCCTTATCCCAGATGGTTTCTGAGGTAACCCGGTCATAGCCGTCAAACTGGCGGAACACCAGGTTATCCTCTGATGCAATTACCTGGCTGGCAAGGGCACCGTTTTCGTAGTTCAGCTGGAAGGTTCCTTCTGCATCACGCAGGGAACGCAACCGGCCGCCGGAAGTTTCAGCTACCTGTGCACCCAGGAAACTGTCTGCGGTTAAACCGGCCAAGAGGAGAGCGGTAAAGGAGCGGAGGATACGGCGGCGCACAGCACAGGGCCTCAGCCGGCAAGGAATTCGTCTACGTACTGTTCCGGATTAAAGGGGGCAATATCTTCGTAGTGTTCACCGGTGCATACGTAGGCAACCGGAATGCCCAGTTCTTTTCCCAGAGAAATGGCAACACCGCCTTTGGCGGTACTGTCATATTTGGTAAGAACGGCAGCATCAATGCCTACGGCTTCATGGAACACTTCTGCCTGACGCAGTGCATTCTGGCCGGTGGTGGCATCAAGAACGATAATTTTTTTATAGGCACCGGGGGTAGCTTTCTGGCCGGCAATGCGGTCAATTTTCTGCAGTTCCCGTACCAGGTTTTCCTTGTTGTGCAGGCGTCCGGCCGTATCAGCCAGCACCAGGGCACCGCCTTTTGCCTTTGCGGCTTCTGCGGCATCAAAGACAACGGCAGAAGGATCTGCACCGCTCTGGTGGGCAACAATGCGTACGTCTGTTTTTTCTGCGTGCCAGGTCAGCTGTTCAATGGCAGCGGCACGGAAGGTATCTGCTGCAGCCAGAATAACGGGAGTTCCGTTTTTTTTGTAATAATTGGCAATTTTTGCGCAGGTAGTAGTCTTGCCGGCACCGTTTACGCCCAGCAGCATGAACAGGGTAACGTCCCCGGCAGCCACCGGCAGTTCCACGCTTTTTACATACTGCAGCAGCAGTGTTTTCAGTTCAGCGGTAATGGCTGCTTCATCAGTCAGTTTCTTTTCGCGGCAGATTTTTTCCAGGGTATCAGTAATTTCATACGCGGTTTTTGCCCCGATATCGCCTTCTACCAGGGTATCCGTCAGATCTTCAAAAAAGTCTTCTGTTTTTGATTTATAGGTGCCAAAGAGCTTTGCCAGCTTCTGGCCGAATGATTCTTTTGCCATGGAATTTCCTTATCATGAAAATACTGCCAGTCAGTCAGAGTCTGTCAAAAACGCTCGCTAGCGTCGCTACAGGTGCAGACCGGCAAGGAAACTATTGAACCGGCCTGCAACAGTTTTTGCCAGGCTCTGCCTGCCTTCCCGTATTTTCATAGCTGTTTTTTCAATTTTCCGTCAGGGGATACTCCCGTATATTTTTGGAACAGAATTATTTTACTCGATTTCTTCAGGATACACAATTTCCGGGAGGACCTGATTGGCGGCTACGATGTAACGGCCTACCTGAAATCCCCAGTTCACGGCCAGCACACCGGTTACACCCATGGAAAGAATACTGTAGCGGCGCCAGTTTTCATACGACTCCCACAGACCGGCAGAAGAAGCCGGCAGACTCTGGCCATAGCGGCCGTCAATCTGGGCAGCGTAATCTGCCATGCGGCCGTAACAGGTAAACGTTACCGGAAGGGAAAGCAGCAGCAGGCCAAAGGAAGCATACATGGTCCGCCGGCGGGCATCAATCAGTTCCCTGGTATTTTCAGTCCGGGAAGGGACATGGGCGGCAAGACCGGTAGAAAAGCCTGACAGAGCCGGAGCATGGGGCGGATTTTCAATGATGAAGAAGGTTGAAACACCGTCCGGTGACACGGTTTCTCCCAGAACGGGAAGACCGTTTACCATTACGCGTGCACCACCGGAAACGGCAGCCCCGCCGGAAAGATACACACTGTTTCCTTCAGCAGTCACCGTTTCCTGCCGGGTCAGCCGCTGCAGGAACGTCTGTTCAAGCCGGGAATCTACGGAAAGGGCCAGATGCACGGAAGGCACCATGCGTACCTGTACCTGATACTGGCTGCACTCTGAAAAATCATAGGTAAAACCCTGGGTATCATAACCGTCACACTCAACGGTAAAATGATGGGGACCGGCCTGGGTAGTAATGGGCTGACTGTAGTTGACCAGGGGAACGCCATCAAGCCGGACAACGGCCTTTGGGGCATCCGGCGGTATATCAAGTGTAAGGGAAACAGTTACCGGATCTTTGTTTACCAGTACATTCAGCAGTTTATGCGCAATATCATCAGCCAGCAGGTTGGCACTTGTTTTCGGATAAACTGAATCACAGCTGCCGATCAGCTGCTCACCGGGGTACCGCATGACAGTAACAAAGGCGTACAGGTAATTTCCCCGTTCCAGAAGGGAGCCCTGCAGCAGTGCCTGAATCCCCTGAGGGTGTTCTGCATCCTGCAGCTGGCTTTTCCAGACAACGGTTTCCTTCAGGTCTTCCTGGGGAACAAAATTTTCCAGTTCAACCAGGGAACGGCAGTCTTCTACTTTTTTGCGGGCTTCTGCAATCTGGGCGTCAAGATCGCTGATGTTTTCCTGTTTTTCCCACTGGCTGGCTGATGAAAGGATAACGGAGTCGCGTCTGGTAATGAGGCTCTGCAGATTGTTTACCAGGGACGGCAGATTTTTCTGTGATGCTGCACGCTGCCGGTCACGCTGTTCAGCATCATCGATGGTGCGTTCCAGGTTATCAGGCAGGGCAGAAAGGATAAGAGAGGGAAGCAGTTCTGACAGATCGCTGTCGCCGGTAAAGGGAGCTGCTGCCAGAACCCATTCGTTCTGCTGTTCTTCGGCGCCCAGCGGCAGGATCATGGCCAGCAGCAGGACACCAAGGATGGCATATGCCTTATACTTCATCGTCAGAGTCATCACCCATGGGCAGACCCTTCCATTTGGCAGAAAGGTATGACTCAATGAATGGATCGATATCACCGTCCATTACGGCCTGGATATTACCGATTGAATAGCGGGTACGGTGATCCTTAACCATGGTATATGGCTGGAATACGTAGGAACGGATCTGGTTACCCCAGGAAATATCTTTCTTTTCCTGGGCAAACTTGGCGTTCTCTTTTTCTTTTTCTTCGCGGTAGTATTCGTACAGGCGGGCCTTCAGCATGCTCATACAGGTTGCACGGTTCATGGTCTGGCTGCGTTCAGTCTGACAGGCAACTACGATACCGGTAGGGATATGGGTAAAGCGTACGGCAGAGTCAGTCTTGTTAACGTGCTGTCCACCGGCACCACCGGCACGGTAGGTATCTACGCGCAGGTCTTCAGGGCGGATTTCAACTTCAATGCTGTCATCCAGAACCGGGAATACGTATACCGATGTAAAAGAGGTATGACGGCGGGCGTTGGCATCAAAGGGGCTGATGCGTACCAGGCGGTGAACACCAGCCTCACCTTTCATGTAACCGAATGCGTAATCACCGTGAATCTGCAGGGTAGCAGACTTGATACCGCCTTCTGCTTCCAGAAGGTCTACGGTTTCTACCTTGTAACCGCGGCGTTCTGCCCAGCGGATATACATACGCATCAGCATGCTGGCCCAGTCACAGGCTTCGGTACCGCCGGCACCGGCATGGATGGTTACGAAGGCGTCGTTTTTATCAACTTCGTCGCTCAACAGGTTGAGGATAGACAGTTTTTCGTATTTGGCATTGGCATCGTTGTACTGGCTTTCTACTTCAGCAGTCAGGTCTTCATCGCCTGATTCCTCTGCCAGTTCGTAGGTGGCGTCCAGATCATCCATCTGGGCAATCAGGTCACGCCAGGGTTCAATGCGGTTTTTCAGCATCTTGATTTCTGACAGTACTTTTTCTGCTTTTTTGGGGTCATCCCAGAAGGTTGGTTCGCCAGACTGGTTTTCTTTATCTTTAATGCGTTTTTCAATAGTGGTAACGTCAAGGCGGCCCCACACATCTTCAATATCTTTTCTCAGCTGTGCAATGGGCATTTTAAAATCTTCTAACATGCCGTTCTCCTGAATAGGTTAATGTTATTTTGCCGGCGGATTGCCGTTGGGCTTAAGCATGCAGCGTTTCCACTGCTTTTTTGAAAGCTCGGTAATAGCCATCATTCCCTGCACCGGATACTGATACAGACGAACCACATCGTAGTAATCAGTTACGCGGTCTATATCTTTTTTAAGGGTCTGGAGCCGTTTTTCGTTTAGGGTGCTGTTTTCAAAGCAGGCCCGCTGAACTTTGGTAAAACCATACTGCATCAGCACTGCAGTGAGCTGTTTTGCCGAATCAACTCCACTAGGGTCAAGAATGACGGAAACAAACATACTCTAGTATATGGGAAAAGGGCCCTGTGTGTCGACTCTTGCCAAAACGGACCATTATGCCGAAAATGACAGTATGAGCCTGAAACGTTTTTCTCTGTGCCTGATGGCACTTCTTATTCTTACCGGGGCCGGAAGCGCAGCACTGCATGCGCAGAGCATCCGTCCGCTGGTAACCGGCATAAAGGCCACCGCCGATACCTCATCCATTACCGTCAGCTGGGTTCTGCCGGATAACGGACAGCAGAAAAACGTCCTCAGTTATGTCATTTACCGTTCCCAGAAGCCCTTTACCACCGGCGATGCCATTGAAGACGCCCTGCCCCTGGCAACGGTTGCTGCCACTGCCAGTTCATACCGTGATGCCGTAACCACTGCCACTACCTGGTACTACTGCGTCATTGCAAAGCTGGCTGACGGTTCCCTGTATGACATCATCATTCCTACGGCAAACGCTACAGCCACCGGTGCTGCCATTCCCGCAGCAGAAGTAACGGGGCTTTCTACCCGGGATCTTTTTGAAGAACGGGAAAACCTGTCACTGCTGCCGGAACAGGATACGGAAACAGCACTGCGCAGCACACCGCTTCCCTACCTGCATATCATTAAGAACGAAAAAGAGTCGCCGGAAGTCATTCCGCCCTACGTTGTTGCCAATGCGGATAAACTGGGCCGGGATGCAAGGAAATCACCGGAAAAAACGGAACGGTTTATTTTTGAACGAGATTCCAGGGATACCAGTACCGGCGATGACTACACCCTGTACGCCATTGTGGCCACTTACTTTGCAAAGGGTGACTATCCTGCAGCAGAAGCAGGATTACGCACCTTCCTGCAGACAAACCACAGCATCGACATTACCGCCCGCAGTACCATTTACCTGGGACAGTCCCTGTACTTCCAGGGTAAATACAAAGACGCCCTCACCTGCTTTCTGAGCACTGAGGGCGTATATCCTGCAATCAGCAAACGCTGGATCCAGTTAAGTCTGGATGCGTACGAGATGTAACGGTTACTCAACCGTGTGAATCCTGTTTCCTCTTTCAAGGGCCGTGATGCCGGTCCGCACCAGTTCCACAATGCCGTAGGGCTCCATCAGGGTGATGAAGCTGGCAATCTTGTCTTCACTTCCGGTAACCTGGATTACCAGGGTTTCCAGGCCTACATCAACCACATGAGCGCGGAAGATGCTGGCGGTTTCAATGATTCCGGAACGGTTTGAAGCCAGAGCCGTTATTTTGATCAGGGCGGTTTCCCGCAGTACCGACTCGTTGGTATCAAGATGGCGGACCGAGATAACGTCTTCCAGTTTTAAAAGCTGCTTGATGATCTGATCCAGCGTATGGTCATCCCCCTGCACCACAATGGTCATGCGGGATACGGCCGGGTCGCTGGTAACTCCTACCGTCAGGCTGTCAATGTTGAAGCCGCGGCGGCTGAAGAGTCCCGATACCCGGCTCAGAACACCGGCAGTGTTTTTTACTAAAACTGAAAGTACGTACCGTTCCATAGGCTTACAGGGTTTCCAGGTTCCAGCTTACGGTGCGGAGAATATCGCCGAATACACCTGCTGCAGTAACACCGGCACCGGCACCATAACCACGGATGGTCATTGGAATCGGGGTGTAGCGTGCAGTATGGAATACAAAGGCGTTCTCACCGCCACGGATGGCGTACAGCGGATGGTTGCTGTCTACTTCAATCATACCAACTGAACATTTACCGTCTTCAATGGTGGCACCCATGCGGAGTACCTTGCCTTCTTTCTTAAGGTCTGCAATTTTCTTTTCAAAATATGCATCAACTTCAGGCAGTTTTTTCAGGAACTCGTCTACTGAACCGGTATCATCAAAGGTGTCAGGGAATACTTTGTTGATGACAACATCAGAAAGTTCAATTTCCAGACCTGCTTCGCGGGCAATGATCAGAGCCTTGCGGGCTACGTCAAGACCGCCCAGGTCATCACGTGGGTCAGGTTCGGTATATCTCTTTTCGCGGGCTTCAAGCACAGCTTCTGAGAATTTTGCACCTTCATCCAGGCGGCCGAAGATGTATGAAAGGCTTCCGGACATGATACCGTAGAAACCGGTCAGGCGGTCACCTGACTTGAACAGGTTCTGCAGGGTATCGATAACAGGAAGTCCGGCACCTACGTTGGTTTCATACAGGAAGCGGCGGTGCATCTTGTTTGCTGTTGCACGCAGGTCTTTATAGAACTGCATGCTCATACTGTTGGCACGTTTGTTCGGAGTTGCAATGGAAAGTCCTGCATTCAGGATGTCCAGATAGCGTTCCGGCAGGTCATAGCTGGCAGTACAGTCAACAAAGATCGGGTTCAGCGGTTTGGTTCTCTGAACAAATTCCAGAATATCGTCTACGTTACCGGGCTGTGCGTTGTTTTTCAGGTTTTCACGCCAGTTGGACAGCGGAATACCGTTTTCGTTCATCAGGAGGCCGTCAATGCTGGCAGCGGCAACAACTTTAATGTCGATACCCTGAGAGAGCAGTTCTGCCTGCTGGTCACGGATCTGGTCCAGCAGGGCGCCACCGATATTGCCGACACCAAAGGCAAATACTTCGATGGTCTGGGCAGTATTGAAGCAGAAACGGTGTGCAACGCGGACAGCAGTATCGCCGTTTTCGCCGTTGATAACGGCAGAAATGGAACGTTCTGATGATCCCTGTGCAATGGAAAGGATGTTGATGTCCTGTGAAGCAAGGGCTTCAAAGAATTTACCGGCAACGCCACGCTTGTGTTTCATGCCGTCACCAACGATGGAAACGATGGCACAGTTCTCTTTGGTTTCAATCAGGTTGATGATGTTTTCACGGAGTTCCAGTTCAAATTCTGCACCAAGAACTTCCTGGGTACGGCGAGCATCCTTCTGGTTTACACAGAATGAGATGGTATATTCAGAAGATGACTGGGTAATGAGCAGCATACTGATGCCGGCACGGCTGACAGCAGCAAAGATACGGGCTGCCATACCGGTTTTGCCTTTCATACCGGCACCGGAAACGCTGATAAGGGCGGTGTTTTTAAGGCATGAAATACCGCGAACGGAACCGACTTTTGATGATTCAGCAGTCTGAGGACCAATGCGGGTTCCCTTGCTTGCAGGGTTCATGGAGTTCAGGCTGTATACTTCAATACCTTTGGCAGCAAGTGGTGCCAGGGTTTTAGGATGCAGAACCTTTGAACCGAAGAACGACAGTTCCATGGCTTCTTCATAGCTCATTTCATCTACCATGATGGCATCTTTTACGACGCGTGGATCTGCAGTGTAGATACCGTCTACGTCAGTCCAGAATTCTACTTTTGAAGCACCAAGGCCTACACCAACCAGAGCGGCAGAAAAATCTGAACCGTTGCGGCCCAGAAGACCCATGCGGCCGTCTTTATATGAACAGATAAAACCGGGGAACAGCAGGATGCGGGCATTGGCACCTACGCTGCCGTCACGTACACGGGCAAAAGCCTGCATGGTACGCAGCATATCCGGGTCACCTTCTGCCTGGTTACCGTTGGTAAAAATGTATTTGCGGCTGTCCAGAAGACATACGGTCTGATTCTGGGCTTTCAGAACGGCTGCTACGATAGGAGCAGAAAGCTGTTCACCGATACCCATGATGCGGCAGTGAACTGAAGTCGGGCATTCACCGAATGCACTTACTGCAGTCAGGAGTTTATCGTATTCTGCTAACACAGGCTCAAGCTGAGCCATAACGTCTTTTGCGTCAAAGTTGGCAAGTGACTGGGCAATTTCTGCACAGATAGTTTCATGTGTGGTACGGATGGTAGTGACAAACTCAGCGGCACTGCCGCCCTCTACAGCTTTGTCGATGCTTTCCTGAAGTTTGTTGCTGATGCCTGCTACGGCAGAAACAACCACACTGATGCGATCCTGTTGTGCGCGTCCAATCATAATGGCAGCTGAATCAATAATACGGCGGGCGCTGCCCATGGAAGTTCCGCCGAATTTCAACGTAATCATGAGATTCCTCTCTTTATAAGTATTGCCGGTATCCTATCAAATATTTGATTTTTATGCAACAAATTGTATATTTATACATTTCTTATCCCCCTTACGATATCTCAAAAGTTGCGCTATACTATCCGCCATAAGGAAGTATAGAAAAAATGGATATTATCGATTCAAGTGAATTTTTAGACGATTCTCCTTCAGCCGGCAACACTCTTACCAACGGCTACTCATTCAAGCAGATTGGATCCATTACCAAATTCGTAGAACCAATCAGTGGAGAAAACCCCATCGATATGCTGGTTGAACTGTTCCAGAACGATCCTGACCTGACTGCGGTCCCTATTGAAGAAATGGATCACGTTATCGGTGTTATTGACCGTAAAACCGTTATGGCCGCTACCAACTCAACCTGGAAACGCCTGACCAGCGGTAACATTTCAAGTTATGTTACCCGCATCAACACCGTGCTGTATGCCAATGAGTTCATCGAAAAAACCCTGCAGAAAATCAGCGCCATCAACCGTGAAACCGGTGTAATGTATTTTTCCGTTTTCAACAGCCGCACCTTCATGGGTATTGTTTCACTGGAAGATTTCCTGCAGCGTATTGCAGACATCCGTGAACAGGACCTGGAAAAAGCAGCCCAGATCCAGAAAAACCTGCTGCCAAGCCAGGACACCATTGATGCATTCCCCTTCCAGATTATGGCATATAATCAGATGGCCAATACCCTGGGCGGAGACTTTTACCAGGTTGAACGCAACGATGAAAAACATTACATCTTTGCCTGTTACGATGTTTCAGGCAAAAACGTTGCTGCAAGCCTTATTACCGTTGCTTTAGGCGCATTCCTGAAGCCGCTGAAAATGCTGAAGAACCGTCCCGGTCATCCACTGGAAATTGTTGCCATGCTGGATAAATACCTGGAGCAGATTGTTCCCATGGGAACATTTGTTACGGCTGCCTTGTGTTTCTGTGATATGGAGCGGAAACAGATGTACATCTTCAACTGCGGACATACCACCGTGTACAGTCTGTTCAAGGATGACGGAAATAACGTAAAGCTGGCTGCCATTAAACCGGGTCTGCCACCGTTAGGTATGGGCGGCGTTGCAAAAGCCCTGCAGGAAAGTGTCAATGCAGAAAAGAAACCATATGCTGCCCTGCCGATTAAGGAAAACATGCATCTGGAACTGTACTCTGATGGTTTTACCGATATGCAGAACGATGACGGCACCCGTTTTGACGACAGCCGCGCAAAAGATTTCTTCATCAATCTGTACAATACCAGCGTTCAGGAATCATACAAGCTGACTGACAGCACCATCAAAAACTGGATTCAGAAATCCATGCTGCCAGACGACATTACGGTTCTGGACATCAGATTCTGATATCTTCAGAACGGCAAAAAAAAGGTTCCCTTCATCACGACAGGAAACCTTTTTTTTCAGTATTCAAAAGTATTACTGTTCTTCTATGAAAGAACGGATCTGATCCAGCATGTACTCTGCTACAGCTTCCGGTGGATTGGTAGTGTAATCCCATACATGACAGTACAGAGTTCCATTAAATGCCTTGTTGGCTACAACATACAGCCAGATGGGAGTATTCAGTTCATAATCATCCTTCATGTATTCAACAGCCTGCTGATCAAACAGATACTTAACGGGAACGCCATCCCAAACATCCGAATACGTCAGGGAATCCTGAATTTCATTTCCCATGGTCAGGAATTCGGAAACATCAGTGAAAGCCTTTGCAGATGAAGGCAGGCTATCCAGAGAAGTCGGGATACAGAGTCCCATATTGGGGAAATTACTGATAACGTTATGTCCTTCTTCCTTTGCCTGGGTTGAGGCATCCTCATAAATACCCATGAGGGTTTCAGGGTAATCCCAGAACGGAATTTCATCAGCACTGGAAGACAGAACCTGGAAATCAAGCAGAGTTGTATACTGATATGGGGCCATACCGAAATAATACCAGCCGTCTACATGCTGTGGTGGAAAGCCGCCATCAACGGTAGAGAGGGCAAGATAGACATTCAGGTCACGGCTCCGGCAGTTGAACTGAACCATATCGCTTACGGCAGTTCCCACAACATCATCGTCTCCACCGACTACATCGCCAACAGACAGGGTTGCAGCAGGTTTAACACCCGACATGACAATCTGTACCGGCAGCAGAACCTGTTCAGAACCGTAGTAGTACGGTACAACAGTAGCAATAACAATGGTGTCAGCATTGAACGGTGCCGGAAGATCCTTATTGCCGATCTGGACAATGGATCCTGCAACAGGTGATGGCAGTTTTCCGCCGGCAGCTACATCTGCATATGCAGTAGAAAGTGATACATCGCCCCGTACAGTTTCCTGTTTTGGAGCAGAAGCACAGCCAGCCAGCGCAACGATAACACAACACAGCAGTGCGGTCTGCAGGAGTGCAGAAACATGTTTCATAATTTTACCTCTTATATCGTAACAATAATTTGTTTATTCTGCGGAATCAAGTTCATCCATGGCGGCAAGAAGCCGTTCCTGCCGCTCCAGTACCGTTTCTACCGGGGATTTCAACGTAAAGTCCCGGACATAGCCAATCAGTTCACCGTTGATGAACTCGCTGACCTGCAGGTACAGCCAGATGGGGTCTCCCAGGGTATATTCGTCTTTCAGATACTGGTCAAAGCCGTCCTGGAAAAAGAGCTGCATGGGAACACCGTCAAAATCAACGGAGAGATAATACGGGCAGTTGGAATACGTCCTGGCAAGCATCAGCCGTTCTGCCGGTGATACATTAGTAGAAAGACGGAGATCTGTTGATGGATACCGGTCAAGCGTTGTTTCAAAACAGATCTGGAAATCGGGATACCTGCTGACAACTTCACCCTTTGCTTTTGCTTCATACTCACTGCGGCCCCGCCGGGACATCTGTTCCAGGCTTTCAGGAAAATCCCAGAATGGAATTTCATCTTTGGCACTGGTAACCGGCTGGTAGTTCAGGAATTTTGGCGAACCACTCATGAGCATGCCGACCCCAAAATAGTACCAGCCGTTAACCAGTTCAGGAATATTCTGGGCAGAATCACACAGGAACAGGTCGATGGTACGGCAGCGCAGGTTTACCTGGACAGGAGATTCTGTTGCGGTACCGATGACCGTTCCTTTCTCGATGACGGTACTGCCGGAAACAGACTGCAACGCAGCACTGGGCTGAACACCAGACAGAATGAGCTGGTAGTTGCCGAATGCCTGCTTACCGCCGTCAAGCCAGTACTGATGGGTTACGTTGAATACCAGCGTATCCGGGCCAAAGACCGGAGGGAGTCCGGCATTACCAATCTGTACCAGACGACCGTCCAGAGGCAGTTTTACGGAAGCGCCGTATGCAACGTTCAGCTGGCCCATGGTCCGGGTAATATCGGCAGATGAAGCTGCAGGAGCTGCCGGTTTTGAGGCACAGCCGGTCAAAACAGACAGAAAGATAAGAAAACATACTGGAATCACCAGGGTTCTGGAATGTGCATGGTACATGGACGACCTCCTCAAAAGCATCCTAAGAATAACTGAATGCTTACTTAAAAACAAGAGTACGTCCCGTACCCTTTTACATTTTGCTGACATATGGTACAGTCTGTTAGAAATTCTTGCGGTATATCCGCTCGTGCTGCGGCACACAGAGGACGACATGAAAAAGATTATTTCGGGCAAAGTACGTGAAGTGTACGATCTTGAAGACGGCAGAATGGTAATTGTTACCACTGACCGCATCTCAGCTTTTGACGTTATTCTTCCAACCATGATTACTGACAAGGGCAAGGTTCTGAACGCCCTTTCAAACTTCTGGTTTGACTACACCAAAGACATTGTAAAAAGCCACATGATTTCTTCTGACCTGGCTGATATGCCTGCAGAATTCCAGAAACCTGAATTTGAAGGCCGTACCATCCTGGTAAAGAAACTGAAGATGCTGCCGTACGAAGTAATCGTTCGCGGTTACATGTTCGGTTCCATGTACGAAGCATACAAGAAAGGTGAACCATTCCTGGGACACAGTTTTGATAAAGAGTACCATCAGGCAGAAAAACTGGCTGAACCTATCGTTACCCCAAGCACCAAGGCTGCTGAAGGTCACGACATCAACGTTACCCTTGAATACATGAAGAATGACCTGGGCGAAGAACTGGGAACCAAAATTGCAGAAACTGCCCTGGCTGTATACAAGAAATGTTACGAACACGCTGCCAAAAACGGCATCATCATTGCTGATACCAAATTTGAGTTCGGTCTTGATGAAAACGGAGAACTGGTTCTGGCTGACGAAGTTCTGACTCCAGACTCATCACGCTTCTGGGATGCTTCAAAATATGCCGTAGACACCAGCCCGGCTTCTTACGACAAACAGTTCCTGCGCGACTGGCTGAAAGCCAACAACCTGGCAGGTGACCC
>JAKSTT010000032.1 GCA_024413635.1 Treponemataceae bacterium
TTGCTTCGGCTGCCATGGGATTAAGCAGTCTGTTTGTTGTAAGCAATGCGCTGAGACTCAACTTTTTTAAGGCAAAAAAAGCAAACCCTAACTATCCGCCGGCGTCCATGCCGGCAAATAATACACAACCAAGCAAGGAGATTTCTATGAAAACTGTTGAACTGTCAATTGAAGGCATGATGTGCATGCACTGCGTTGGACACGTAACCAAAGCCCTGAACGCCATTGAAGGCGTTACCGCTGAAGTAAGCCTGGAAAACAAAAATGCTGTATGCCAGGTTGCAGACGGTGTTTCAACCGACACCCTGACCGCCGCCGTAGTTGACGCCGGCTATCAGGTAGTTGCCGTAAAGTAACCAGCCAAAGGTATTTACAAGTATCGAGAGGCGGGATGGGTACTGAAAAAAAATTGTTGAAGCCCGGTATTATAGTTTCCCTGCCGGGCTTCACCAATAGCGACGATATCGAGCGATTTTTTTCAGTGCCCATATCGCCGGTAGATACTTGTTAACTACTATGATGCAAAGCCGCTCGATATCGCCACTCTTCAACAATTTTTGCATTTACTGTCAAGCCTCCCGATTTGTGATATTTCCTAGTATTCTGATTGACACTGTTAAGGAGCGGAGGCGGGCTGCCGCCCGTTGAGCACCGCAGACGACGAGCAACGCAGCCAGCGCGCCGGAGTTTTTTTTGCACTCTTGAAAGGCGCAATCCGGTGTGATGGCAAGGCGCGAGAAGTCCAGGAGCGGAGGCGGGCTGCCGCCCGTTGAGCACCGCAGACGACGAGCAACGCAGCCAGCGCGCCGGAGTGCGCCTTTCAACCTTTTCAGAATAAGTCCAGAGAGTTATCAAGATAGATTGCCTCCCGAACCTGCAGCTGGTATTCCGGTTTTGTCAGGTAATAGAGCAGAAACTCCAGAATCAGGGCGCTACCCAGACTGCGGCCTTCGATCTTGAAGTTGGTAAACCCGGATGCCAGATACCGCTCATGCACCGCATCCCGGCTGATAAACCCCGGATTCTCCATGGCCTTAGAGAACACATAGCCGCCGTTCCGATCCGGAGCGCAGCATTCCCATTCACCGCAATCATTCCCCAACGCCAGGGCACTGACATGCTCATAACATGCCTTCCGCTGATAGCAGCCAAACCAGCAGCATTCGTTACAGAGAAACTCCACCTTATCCTTCAGATTCTGCGGCAGGGCTGAAAGTTGTTCCAGACAGGGATTCAGGCGGAAATCGGGAACCACGTAGGAAAACTCCGGACGGTTCAGTTCTGCGGTAAAGGCAGTGAAATCAGTAATGACTTTGGTAGTTGAAGATACCAGATATAATGACGGATACTGCTGCCTGATGTAGTCTGAGAGCAGATCGCTGTGGACGATGACGCCATTACCGGGTCCGTCATCCGCACTCACGGCAAACAATTCGCACAGCCGGTTACACTGGCGGTCAGCAAGATGTTCTTTTGTAAGCAGGGAGTTACTGAAGGTCAGACGGGCAGAAATGCCGTATTCCCGGCAAAGGGCAAGTACCTGTTTTTCTATACCGTTTTTTCCGTAACCGGTCCGTCCGCCGCCCCAAAGCGCATCAGAAGGTGCACCATAGATGGAACCGATGTCACACCAGTCATAAAACCAGTTTCGGTGGTCACTCCACAGGGGCAGAAACAACCGGTACAGTTCGTAAAATTCAAAGAGCCCGGGAAGGTGAAAGACGGCTTTTTCTGATCCGCTCATCATCGTTCACCCCGGCACTCTGCCAGAAATTCTTCGTAAAACTCATGGAGCAACCGGTCCCGTTGTTCAGCAATCTTCCGGGCACTTTCGGTATTCAGTAAATCGTTCAGCAGGAATAGTTTTTCTTCAAAATGAGAAAGGCTTTCGTCTAAACTCCGTCCTTTCTTTCCGCCATAAGCAAAGGTCCGGGCAATGCCCACGGCTCCCATGGCATCAAGGCGGTCAGCATCCTGCACGATACAGCCTTCTATGGTTGCAGGTTTTCGTTCCTTATTTTTGCTGAAGGATACCGAATCGATGGCAGTAATCACTTCTTCCTGAACCACTTGCGGCACCCCATGACGGCACATAATCGCGCGGGCATTGGCGTAATTTTCCGTCTGGAACAGCTTGTAGTCATCAGCATCGTGCAGTAAAGAAGAAAGCATGACGACGTCTTTATTGCAGTGTTCCTGTTCTGCAATACGCATGGCGGTACGCCACACCCTAAGGCTGTGTTCCACGCCGTGACCGGTTGAATCCCCGTCAAAAAGGGTCTGTAAATCGTTGATGATACACTGACTGTCCATACCAGCAGTGTACCACGCCCGCCATAACCGTTGCAAAACCCTGTCATCCCCACTACCATACAGAAGCAATACGTTGTTTTACTGAATACAATACTGAGCCGTTAGGGTAAAGTCCCGTGCAAAAATCGGGAGGCGGGATGAGGAATTTCAAAAATTGTTGAAGCCCGGAACGATAGTTTCCATGCCGGGCTTCACCAATAGCGACGATATCGAGCGTTTTTGAAATTCCTCAGCACGCCGGTAGATTTTTGTACACTACATTGCAAACGCGGGAAATGCATTTGAAAGGAAAAAGTTATGGAAGAAACGTTACAGACCATTGAGAACCAGGTGGCAGATGCAGTACAGCAGGTACTGACTGCCCACCCACTCCCCCGTGGCGCTATTTTTGTCATCGGCTGCTCATCAAGTGAAATTGCCGGCGGACTCATCGGCCACGCATCAAGCGAAGAAATCGGACAGGCGGTATTCCGTGGTGCACGGCACACCTGTGAAGCTCATGGGGTGTATCTGGCTGCCCAGTGCTGTGAACACCTGAACCGGGCACTGGTAGTTCCCCGGGACTGTGCAGAACGGTACGGCTATGAAGAAGTACGCGTTGTTCCGTGGCTGAAAGGCGGTGGTTCTTTTGCGACGGCAGCCTACCATGGCTATGAGTCACCCTGCGTTGTTGAACATATCAAAGCTCATGCCGGCATAGACATCGGCAGTACCTTCATCGGCATGCACTTAAAGGATGTTGCGGTTCCCTTCCGGCTTGCAGAAAATCATATCGGCAGTGCCTACGTTACGGCAGCCTTTACCCGTCCCAAACTGATCGGCGGTGAACGTGCCCGGTATAACTGAGGATACCGTCATGAAAAAAGTATATCTTCTCTGCTCTGAACACGAAGAAAAAGACAGGTTCACCATTCAGGCGTATTACGAAAAACTGATGGAAATACAGCCGGATTGCATTTTTGAAGAAGTGCCGGTGAACATGTTTGATGATATTTACCTTCACCACAAGTTTCCGGATTCACTTGAAGTTGCCGGCACCCGCCGCTACCTGGAACAGCATCCTGAAGCCCGGCACTTTGGCGTTGACATTGACCGGCTGCCGGAAGTTTTCCGCATGCTGTTTCCCGGCGATGACTACGATGAACAGTGCGATACCTTCATAAAGGAAAGTACCGCTAAGGAAGCAGAAGAACTGCGGCAGCTGAAGGAGCAGAAGGAAGAACTTGCAAAAGAAGGGATAGATGCCATCAATTCACCGCGTTACCGGGAACTGTGGCACTGTATACAGGAAAAACAGTTTGCATTCCTGAAAAAAAATAATCCTGACCTGTACTTCAAGTACCGTGGTCAGGAATACTTTCATTACGAAATCCGCGAGTGCTTCATGATGACAGAAATTCTGAAGCACATCCATGAGGCAAAGCGTCCTCTTATCTGCATCGGATCAGCTCACTATGAGTCCATCTCCGGCAAACTGAAAGACGCACTGCCTGACGTTCAGATTATTTCTGAGCAAAGCGATACTGCGCAGTAGCCCAGGTTCCGCCGGCAGTCCCGCTGTTTTCTGCCATGAAGCCAATGCGTTTTGCAACGGCCTGTTCGGTAATGTCAGTATGGAACATATCAAAACCATGCATGGTGCCACGGGTTTCTTCCAGCAGGACAGAAGCCCCGGCAGCTGCCAGTTTTTCAGCATAGGCAACGCCTTCATCATGCAGGCAGTCAAATTCTGCAGTTTCTACCCAAACCGGCGGCATATTCTCCGGCAGCGTAACCCGGTCCAGAATGCAGGAATCCCTGCGGGCTGCAGTATGCACGCAGGCACGGTCACCAAAGAACCACAGGAACATATCTTTATTGCGGCGGGCATTCCAAACAGGAGTATGGGTATACCGTTCCATACTTGCAGACCGCATGAACGGATCAATTACCGGATACAGGAGCATCTGGTATGCAGGTGTATATCCTTCTATAACGGCCCATTCAGTCATCAGTGCAGCAAGAAAACCGCCGGCACTGTCACCGGCAATACCGGCGTGGGCTGCATCAATATTCAGTTCTTCAGCATGTTCCTGCATCCACTGCCAGGCAAGACGGCAGTCAGAAAGCTGGGCTGGATTTCTGCATGACGGGGTAAGACGGTACCGTGGCATTACCACAACTACGCCGGCATCACGGGCATACCGGGCAGCAAGTTCATAGTGATACTTTGCAGCATCCCACATGAAGGCACCACCATGGATATAGAACAGAACCTGGCGTGGGCTTTCACTACCCCCTGCCGGTTCAATGACATCAATTTCCAGTTCATCAAAGCCTTCTGCCCGCTGGGTTGACCAGGGTTCATACGCTTTAAAATACTGCGAAAACTGTACATCCTGACGGTTATACAGACACTTGAAGGCTGACTTCTGCATCTTCTGAACCTGCCGTACCATCCATTTTGGCAGATAGGGAACAGAGAAACGTGCATAAAAGGGAAACGATTTTGCAATACCATACTTCATACTTTACAAAGTAACACGTTTTGTCATTTTGAGCAACACATAAAACACCGCAGAATACGTTGCCACTACACTGATTTCTGCCTATAGTATGTACAGAAAGAGGATGCCTTTTCATGTCAGACGTGTTTGATTACCTTCAGTGGCGCGGTGATATTCCATTCGACCGCGACCCAGCCAATGAAATTGACCATGCAATTTTTACCCAGTTAAGTTACCTTGACTTCCATTCCTATGTGCCGGAAGGATTTTCTTCATCCATAACGCTCAGGGAACTGGCTGCAAAAGACTTTACTGACCGCAAACCCATGTATCCCAAGCTGCAGCCTTTACTGGACGCCTGTGCAGCAACCCAGCGGTATCAGGATGTACGAGTTACCGGATATAACGATATCCTTGATCCTGCTGCCACCATCCAGTTTACCGCCATGACGTTCCTTATCGGTAAGGATACGGCAGTCATTGCCTACCGCGGTACTGATACCACCCTGACCGGATGGAAGGAAGACTGCTATCTTGCCCTTACGGGACCTACCTCTGCCCAGGTAAAATCCGTTGAATACCTGAATACCGCCGTAAAGGAACTGTGCGGACGGTTCAGAGGCAGAAAAATCTACGTTGTCGGTCACTCCAAAGGCGGAAACGAAGCCGTCTATGCACCGGCCTTTGCAGAACCTGCCGTACAGAAAAAAGTAACGGCCATCTATAACTATGACGGCCCCGGCTTTGATGCCCATCAGTATTCCCCGACTATCTTCAAGCCTATCCTTACCCGCATCCACACCTATGTGCCGGAACAGAGTATCGTGGGCATGCTCCTGAAGCATGAAGAACCGTACCAGGTTGTGGCTTCATCAAGCTGGGGCATCAACCAGCATGATGTTTTCAACTGGCAGGTACTGGGAAGCCATTTTGTCAGCGAAGAACTGTCAGATATGTCACAAACCCTGCAGAAAGCCGTTGTTGACTGGCTGCTGGACCTTTCCTTTGAAGACCGGAAAACCTTCATCGATACCTTCTTTGACATCATCAAGGATGCCGGCATTACCCGGTTCCAGGATCTGCAGGACCGTACCCTGCCATCCATGATGCTGATGATGCCGCAGGTACACCGCCTTGACCATGACCGCCGTGAACTGATGCGCACGGTACTCCGGTCCCTGTTTCACAGCGTCATTGAAAACCGTACCTGAAGGACTTTTTAACCGCCCATGAATCTTGAACAGTTAAAAAAAGAACTGAACCCTGAACAATTCCGCGCCGTATCCACTACGGAAGGAGCACTGCTCATCATTGCCGGAGCCGGCAGCGGAAAGACCCGTGTCATCACCTTCCGTATCAGCCATATGCTGGATACCGGTATTCCGCAGAGTGCCATTCTTGCCCTGACCTTTACCAACAAGGCGGCCCGTGAGATGGAAGAACGGGTAAAAAGCCTTACCGGCCGCAAACTGCAGAATCTGACCGTTTCTACCTTCCACGCCTTTGGAGTGCGCATTCTGCGCCAGGACATTGATAAACTGGGCTGGCGTACCAATTTTTCCATTTATGACGACACGGACCGGAACCAGCTGATTAAGGATACGGGCCGGGAACTGGGCTTCTCTGCCGATGCCCTGGATGTATACAAAATCGGGAACCTGTTCTCAAACATCAAGATCGGCCGGTGGAACTGGGAACACGCCAATGATGCCTACCGCCAGCTGTATGAAAAATATCAGGAAGGCTTGAAGCTGTATAACGCCGTAGACTTTGATGACCTTATCGGCCTGCCTATCCGCCTTTTCAAGGAACACCCGGAAGTACTTGCAAAATACCGGGAACGGTACAAGTACATCATGGTAGACGAGTTTCAGGATACCAGCCTGCAGCAGTATGAATTCATGCACCTGCTGGCAGACAAAAACGTTGCCGTAGTCGGTGATGATGACCAGAGTATTTACAGCTGGCGCGGTGCCAACTACGAAAACATCCGCATGTTTGAACGAGACTTTCCGGAAGTGCAGGAAATCCGGCTGGAGCAGAACTACCGCTCAACGGAAACCATTCTGGCCGCAGCCAACGGCGTCATCAGCCATAATACCAACCGCAAGGACAAAAGCCTGTGGAGCGGTAACGGTTCCGGCCGCCCCATTGAAATCTACATGCCGGAAAACGAAGCAGCCGAAGCTGATTTCATTGCAGAAACCATCCAGAGTATCTGTATGCAGGAAAAACGGAGCTACGACCAGTTTGGGGTCCTGATCCGGGCAAATACATTAAGCCGTGCCATTGAAGAAGCGTTCCTGAACATGAACGTTCCCTATACCATGAGTGGCGGTACCAGTTTCTTCCAGCGCAAGGAAATCAAGGATGTGGTCAGTTACCTCCGTGTCTGTGCCAACCATGATGACGACATCAACCTGCTCCGCATCATCAACACCCCTCGCCGCGGTATCGGACGAAGCTGCATAGAGCAGCTGAATATCGTGGCCGCCAACAAGAAATGCAGTCTGTGGGATGCCATAGAAACCGTACTGATGTACCACAACGGTGGTGTCCTGCAGGACAATATCGATGAAGAATCCCTCATAGCAGAAACCTATAAAGATGATTATATTCCGGAAGGCGAACTGGGTTCTGAAATGAACGGTCTGCTGGATGAAGGCAGCAGCAAGCCCCGGTATCTGATGGAAACGGAAGTCCGGAAAGACCCGGTAAATACCACGGGAGAACTGTTTGCTGACGGCGAACTGGGCTCCAGTACGGTAGCCGGCTATAACGGTTCCTTGGGAGCAAAGACCATTGCCGACCTGCAGAGTTTCCATGACCTGATCGTACAGCAGCGCCAGGCATTGCTGGGCGGTGGACGCGGCGCATTAAGCAAGAAAGTCCGCCAGATGGTGGAAGACCTGAACTACTGGGATTTTCTGCTTCTGGAAAACCCAAAAAGCGACAAGGCAGCCCGCTTTAAGTACATGAACATAGAAAGCCTGATTAACGGTATTGAACAGTGGGAAAACAACCCGGACAACTTTGATACCGGTCTGTATGCATACCTGAACCGCATTACCCTGTTAAGCCGCGACGATATGGAAGATGACAGCCTGAAGGGAAAAGTAAACCTGATGACTATCCATGCCTCAAAGGGGCTGGAATTTCCGGTGGTTTTCATAGCCGGTTGCGAAGACGGCATCATTCCCCACGCCCGGAGCCTTGAAGACCCGGACGGCGGTGGAGAAGAAGAAGAACGCCGGCTGTTCTACGTTGCCATTACCCGGGCACGGGATAAACTGTATTTAAGCTGCTGCCGTCACCGGAGGAAGATGCAGAGCGTCATTGAATGTACGCCGTCACCATTCCTTGATGAAATTCCCGCCGGCCTTGTTGAATACCATGAACCCATAACGGAAATCAGCGAAGAAGCAGCGGTGGACATTCTGCAGGCCATGAAAGCCCGCTTTGCGCCACCGCCATCAGACTCATAAGTCGCTGACTTTTACAATCTGATATCCAGAATCCTGAATGGCAGAAATGAGCACATCAAGACTGTCATACAGGTAATCAGTTCTGGTTCCCGTAGAAACACCAAGACTTACCGGAATGACGCCGCCTTCACGGGCACGGGCGGTAATAATCTCAATGATGCGGGCACTGGTGTAGTACTCAACACCGTACCGGGCTGTTTCTTCCAGGGTGCCCTGGTCAAGGACGGGAACCGTCGGCTGGATGGAACGGTATCCGGCATTGCCGGCGTAGCGGTTGATCTCCGCCGTAGACTTGTACAGCGGTGCATGCCAGGCAAGGGTCAGTTCCGCACCGGTTACGGCAAAGAATTCGTCTTCGTTACGTGCCAGACCACTTCTGATATAGTTTTCATCAGTGATATAGCTGTTGCTGGTCAGGGAGCTGACACTGTTGAACATATTGGCACATTCATGACCGCAGGCCACAATTTCCTGCACGCCATTGGGGAACCGGCGGATAAATTCACCGTTCAGGAAGAACGTCACTTTCAGGTTGTACCGGTCAAGAACTCCCAACACTTTTGTCAGACCGTCAGCATTATCAAATGCATCAATAACAAGGGCAACCTTTGGTTTTTCCACTTTTTTCTGCGTAAACAGTTCTGTCAGGGGACGGGTTTCACTCAACCCGCTTAAGGAACGGACATAGACCGCATTGGTATAGGTATTGTTACGGCTTTCGCTCAGGAATACCCGGTAATACACGTTCTGTACGCTGGCTTTCCGGGCAACGCTGCCGCTTACCGCATCCCAGCTGTTCCGGTCTTTGTTGTATTTCCAGTTACCGCTGCCGTTACTGATGATAATATCTCCGGTTTCTCCATTCCAGCCGTACTGTATCGGCTGTGAAAGGAACAGTACGGAACTGTCACCGCTTTCCAGGTTCCAGATCCGGGTAGTTTCATCACCACCGATAACCAGTTCACTTTTGTTCAGCCAGGTATAGCAGACAATGGATTCTCCACTGAAATCAGCAATCTGTTTCCACCGGAGCAGATCATAGACATGCACTGATTTTTCGTCCATGAACGCCAGAGTCTTTCCGTCAGGTGACATGGCAGGACTACTGGTACAGGCTGGTACCGGCAATGCTGAAAAATAGGTGTTGCTGTGCTCTGCGTCTACGGCCAGTTTGTACACGAAACTTTCCTTCTGGCCGCCACGGAGCATTTCTACCCAGACAATGGGAAGCTGTTCCGTCTTTAACGGACCGGTACGGATATCCGGCGTCCAGAAAACGTTAAAAGTTATGGCACTGCCGGGCACATTGACAAAAGGATAGCTGAACAGGGTTGTTGCATAGTCAAAGTCAGTTCCGTCCAGTTCCATGTACCACAGGGTCCGGTTATTCTGCACCAGCACCAGCGCCGTACACTGGGCATTGGTCCAGAACCGGTCTTTTAAGCCGTCAAAGGGAGAAATCATTCTGCCCTGCACTTTTCCGATTCCCAGCATATCACCGTACATGGAACGGATATTCAGTTCGGTCGTGGGAATGGCATATACCAGGTCATGATAGATATATACCAGCATTTTCTCACTGGCCCAGGAAACATTGCTGATAAGCCCGGGGCCGATTTTACGGAATTCTTCTGCGTTACGGGCAGTACCAAATGCTTCTGAAGGCTTAATGAAGTACAGCAGCGTGTTTTTTTCATAGACAAGCACGGTACCGTCCGGTGACCAGAGTACCGGCAGGGTTGAATAGCTGTATTCAGCGCCTTCTACCAGCACCAGAGTTTTGCGGGTGCGTACTTCTTCCAGGATGACATCCCCCCGGGAAGCCGATGTTTTTTCAAAACGGCACAGCCAGTTACCGTCAGGGCTGATACTGACAGCTTCCTTTACCCGGGGAACAGCAAACAGATCCTGAATGCTTTCTTTCCAGGTTAGGGTTCTGGTACTGCGGTCATATTCTGCCGTTCCGTGGCCGTTATTCACCTGGACAATCCTGCCGCCGGAAAGTACGTTCAAGGATTCCGGAAAACAGGTTATGAGTTTTGGGGCCTCTGTGGCGGCGACTCCCTTCTGGGTGCCGATGGTGGCATAATACAGATTGGTATGTTCCAGGGTAGCCGGAGTTTCAGTAGACGCAGTAAACAACAGTCCGTCAGAACTGTTCAGGTCAAGGCCTGCAAAAGTAGTCTGGGCCCCTGCGGCCCACATAACGGCTAAGGCTGCCGTACATACAGCAGCCTTCTTCATGAATTTCTTCATCATATGGTGTCCCGTCCACGTCTCATGGCAAAGACCGTGAATTCCTTTTCAAGGTCATCCAGCTGCTGGGTAATGTTTTTCAGCCGGCTGCTTTCTGCATACTCCGCCGCTGATGAAGCTGCCTTTCCGGCACTTTTCCGGCGCGGTGCACCAACGGTTACCAGTTCACCGGTAACCTGGGACACTCCACACCAGGGACAGAAGACAAAATCTTTGGCAATTGTTCTGCCGCATTCACGGCACAGACCTGGAAGCTGCATATTCACACCTCTCTTTCAGAACTTAATTAACGTTTGCGGATCTACCAGTTTTCCGTTTTTATAGACGGAGAAATGGAGATGGGGGCCGGTAGAATACCCGGTGCTGCCAACCAGACCAAGCTGCGTGCCCTGATCTACAACCTGTCCGGTTTTTACGGACGTCTTGCTCATATGGGCATATAAGGTCTGGTACCCGTTATCATGGGTAACAATAACGTAGTTACCATATACGTTGGTCCAGCCGACCGTGGCCACACGACCGCTTTTGGCACATTTAATGGGAGTGCCCGTAGGACAGGCAAGATCCATACCCGTATGATTGCTGCGAACCCCGGTAAAGGGATCTGCACGCAAGCCGAAATAACTGCTGATGCGGTACGTAGCAGACAGAGGGTTCATGAACAGCTCTCCCAGTGCTTTTTTCAGGGTACCGTTATCAAGATGCACGCCGGGTATGAACAGACGCTGGCCTTTAATGATGACACTGGTTTCCAGGTCATTGACGTCAAGAATATCTTCTACGGCAATCTTATATTTTGCAGAAATACCGGCAAGGCTTTCTCCGGCACCAACCGTATGGATAATGCCGTCCGTATTGGGAACGGAAAGCACCTGGCCGGCACGGAGGGTACGTACATTCTGGATATTGTTTACGGCAATCAGGGTAGAAATATTGGAAAGGCCGAATTTCTTGCTGATTGAAGAAATGTTCTCGCCTGATTTAACGGTATAGGAAATGTACGATACCGGTTCTGTAAAGGGAACGCCATCGGTTTCAAACAGATTTCCGTTTTCATCAAATTCATCACTGTCATTCCGGGAAACAAACTCTTTCATGGCAGAAGCCATCAAATCGATTTCTTCCTGCATGGGAGTGCGGAATGATACGGCATGAGGCATGGAATGTACTGACTGATACCCTGAGTATCCCAGGACCGTCAGGAATCCTGCAGCAATGAGGGAAAGAAGGACATAGCGTAAGCGCCAGAGACTGGCAGCCAGTTCTTCGGCATATACGGTCAAATCTGCAAATACATCGGCAGAACTCTGTGTGCGGGTTTTCTTTTTTCTGTTAATTCTGTTTTGTGTCTGTAAAAGCGCGTCCAATGGGAGCGACTCATAACCTGGATCTTCCAGGACGCTTGGATTCAGATAGCTGATAATTTCCATATTCAGTCTATCGACAGAACTATATTGGTCTATTAGAATAAATCGATTTTTTATGGAAAAAGAGCACCACACTACCCTCATTCTGCCCGCATTTGCAGGAATCCTTATTGCCATACTGCTCAGACTTTTCGTACTGGACATCAAAACCGTCAGTGGAACCTCCATGGAACCGACCATTACTGATGGACAGCACATTGTGGTGTTCCGCCTCTGTTACGGCATCATCAAACCGGAAAAGGACGACTTTTTCATCCAGTGGCAGGCTCCCAAGGCTGGAGACATCGTCACTTATTATGTCAACGGAAGACCCGTAGTAAAACGATGTGTGGCCTCAGAAGGAATGGCAATAGCATTTTCAGCAGATTCACGCTATAGTTTACTGGTGGGAGATGCAATAATTCCTCTTACTGAACAACAATACGAACGCATCAAGGATACGACCGTTATTCCTGACGGCATGTTTCTGGCCGTGGGAGACAATTACGAAGAATCTGCCGATTCCCGTGACTACGGATTTGTGGACAACCGGTGCGTTACCGGGAAAGTGGTATGGAAGTAAACAGTTTTTTCAAGAAATCGCGGCTTATTGTTGTAGCCGTAGTGTTTGCACTCTTTACCCTGTATATTCTTCAGGATTATGTAAAACTGGCTTTTACGCCCGTTACTACCGTTACCAAACAGGTGACCAAAATTGAACGGGGATCCATTCTTGACCGGACCGGCAAACCGCTGGCGGTAGATACCACTTTTTACGATGTTGCCATTACCCCCTCTGTATTCAAAAACTACCTGGATGAAACCGGTGCCTATTTTGCCCTTGCCCTGAACATGACGGAAGATGAGCTGACGGCAAAAGTAAACGATGCCCCGGCAACCTTTACCTATCTGAAGAAAAAGATTGATGAAAAAACACGGGAACAGCTGGCAGAAATTGTCCACCGGTACCACGTGCAGGGCATACGCTTTGATGCCGTAGCCGGACGTATTTATCCGGAAAATACCCTGGCATCACAGGTTGTAGGCTTCATGGGTAGTTCCGGAAAAGGTCTTTCCGGTATGGAATATTCCATGCAGTCAGTACTGACACCGGAATTACCGGTTCTGGACACGGCCTACCCTACCAAAGGAAATATGGATCCGGTTCTGCGGGGAAAAAACGTATACCTGACCATTGATGCCACCCTGCAGTACAAGCTGGAAAAAGTAGTCCAGAAAACCATGGAAACTACCGGGGCAGAAAGTGTCATGCTGATTGCAGCAGAGGCAAAAACCGGTGAAATCCTTTCATATATCAGTGCTCCGGCGGCAAACCTGAACACCTACGGAACATCATCTTCCGAGGAACAGATAGACCGTCCGGCAGCCTATGCCTATGAACCGGGGTCCGTATTCAAGATTTTCTCCGTTGCTTCATTTCTTGATATGCACGGCATCAAGCCGGATGACCGTTTTCTGTGTGACGGACGGTTTGAAATTACCGGTAAAGGCGGAGAAAAAGCAGTCATCAACTGTCTTGACCACCACGGCTGGCTGACGGCCCGAGAGGCACTGGAATATTCCTGCAATGATGTGCTGGCCCAGATGAGCCAGACCGTCGATAACGAGAACTTCCTGCAGTACCTGAAGAACTTTGGGTTCGGCAGTAAAACCGGTATTGAACTGCCTTCAGAAACCCGTGGTTCCATCAAGTCTACCAGTGACAAACTGTGGTCACTCCGTTCAAAGCCGACCATGTCCATCGGACAGGAAATCAGTGTTTCTGCCCTGCAGATGGTACAGGCGGCAACTGCCATAGCCAATGGCGGAACACCGGTACAGCTTTCCCTGGTATCTCAGATTTCCGATTATGACGGCACCGTTGAATATGAACACACCCCACTCTTTAAGGATCCGGTAATCAGTGCCGGTACAGCCCGCAACATTCTTGACTACATGCACACCACCGCCCAGAAAGGCACCGGTGCCCGGGCCAACATCAAGGATATTTCCATCGGTGTAAAAACCGGTACGGCCCAGATGCTTGATGCAGAAAAGGGCGGGTACTCTGAAACAGACTTTGTTTCCAACTGTATGGCTATTTTCCCGGTAGAAAACCCGCAGATTATCCTCTATCTGGTGGTAACAAAGGCTAAAGGAGAAACGTATGCCGGCCGTATTGTTGCGCCGGTAATCGGTGAAGCTGCTGACATCATCATTGACCATCTGGGTATGTTCAGAAGCGGTGCTGCCTCCTACATCCACAACGGTAAGGTAACATTCTATACCGGCCGTTCAAAGGAACTGACCACAACCGTACCTGATTTTACCGGTACGCCGAAAAAACTGCTGTTACCACTGCTTGAACGGGATGACCTGCAGATTCTGATTCAGGGAGACGGCTATGTTGTTTCCCAGTCGCCGCAGGCAGGAACCCCGGTTACGGAGAACATGAAAATTGAACTCTACCTGCAGTAATGACCTTTTTGCCCGTAACCTGCAGCAGTTTCAGACCAGGTTCCCCCAGCTGTACAACCTGTGTGCTGCAGAAATTGAAGCCGTGTCTGCTGTTCCGGAACCGGAAGTAACTCTTTCTGCAGCCCGTAACGGCATGGTTACGGCCCAATGCCATGGAATTGCCATGCATTCTGCCTATGATCCCCGGAAAGAGGCAGCCCGGGACGTTGCCACCAGTATAGAGAAAGCAACCAGGTCATCGGTGCTGGTGCAGCTGGGTTTTGGTCTTGGCTACCATGCTCTGGCAGCAGTGGCAGCCTGTCCGGCCCTTCCGCTGATTATTGTTGAACCTTCACTGCACCGCATCATTACGGCCATGCAGAACGTGGATCTTTCTCCCCTTTTTGCACACCCCAACCTGATGCTCTGTCCTGGCTCAAATACTGCAGCAGTCATCGCCTTACTGGAACAGCAGGGCATTACCAACTGTCTTTTCATTACAAAACCCAGTCTGCAGACTCACTGTCCTGGCTTTTTTTCCGGACTGTGGAATCTGATCCAGCGGAACAAAGACAAATACAACACCAACCGCCGGACCCTGCAGAAGTTCAGCGGGCTCTGGTTCCGCAATATGTGCCGCAATACGGAACAGCTGGCATACTGTGACGGCATTACCCGGTTCAAGAACTGCCTGGGCGGAACAATCCCCGCAGTTGTAGTGGCTGCAGGTCCTACCCTGGACACACGGATTGAGCTCCTGCAGCAGCTGCAGCATACCTGTTTCATCATCTGTGTTGATACGGCACTGCGGGCATTGCTCCGCCACAACATAACTCCCCACTGCATCATTCTGTGTGACCCCCAGTATTACAACGCACGCCATATCGAAGGTCTTTCAGCACCGGACAGCATTCTGGTTACGGAATCAGCAGCCTATCCCAGCGTTTTCCGCTTTAACTGCAGGGAAATTGTCCTTTGCAGCAGCATGTTTCCCCTGGGTGCCTACATTGAACGGCAGATCGGCTCAAAGGGCGCATTAGGTACCGGCGGCAGTGTCAGCGCCTCTGCCTGGGACTTTGCCCGGTATTGCGGCGCTTCAGAAATCCTGCTCCTCGGCCTTGACCTGGGATTTCCCCAGAAGAAAACCCATACCAAGGGGTCTACCTTTGAAGAAAAGACATTCAGCGTCAGTACCCGGACCAATCCGGCAGAAACGTCGCTGACCAATGTACTGTACGGGCCCCTGACCCTGAAAAAGACAGACTACACCGGCCGTGAACTGCTTTCTGACCGCCGTATGGAACTGTACGCCTGGTGGTTTGAAAGTAAATGCGCAGAGTTTCCGGAAGTCCGGACCTTTACCGCAAGCAGCAGCAGTCTTGCCATTCCGGGTATTGTGCCGGCAACACCAGATGATCTGGCACGGTTCCTTAATCCGGAAAAAACCTTTGATACATCGCTCCTTTCCAGTCCCCCGGACGCAGAATCCTGCCGGAAGCAGCGTATCCAGGACCTGCAGCAGGCCCTTGCTAAACTGGTAGCAGACCTGCAGGAACTGAAGCAGGCCATTACCAGAGCTGACCGTGCCTGTACCTCACACGCCACTACCCTGCAGGACCAGCAGAAGGTGCTTGCCGTCCTTGATGAAACTGACCGGACCCTGCTGCATAGCCCGGTGAAAGAACTGCTAAGCCTTATTTTTCCGGATCCGGAAAACCTGCAGCATGAATACGCCGCCATTTCTGTACCAGAAGAACCGGCAGCCCTGAAAGAGTGGCGTATCAGTATGGCCCAGTCCCATATCCTGTATACCCATGTCCTTGCCGCCATCAACCGCTGGTTGAAGAATTTTTCATAAATACTGTTAAGTTTCTTTCCCGCCCACCGATGATATAACTGTCAGGAACATAACACTGACCGGTGAGCATCCCACCCGCTCAAGACATCCAGACGGTCAGTTTATCCTTACATACCACCCTACCGGAAAACAGTGAGAAGTTTTCCGGTTTTTTTTTGCAAAACTCTATTCAGATACAGGAAATATACCGATATTTGACATGGAGTTGTCTACATGAATACTTTTTCAACAGATTCATTGAAACCAGAAGTTTTCTTTACAGCAGATCTTTTGCTCGACAAAAGCTTCATGCTGACCCCATTCACCTGTCCCGTAACAACAACACTGCTGGAAGAACTGAAAGACTGGGATTTCACTTCAGTACAGAGTGACGGTTCCGTAACTTCCAGCAATGCACTGATGACTGAAACGCAGGAAGTTTCCGTTGATACCATTACAGTAGAATCAGCTCCGGAAAAAAACCTGCTGGACCAGGCGTTTGACGAATCAAAAAGTTCCTTTGAAGCTGCTAAAAACCTTATTCACGCCAATGATCCAGAAGATTCCATCCTTGAAATCGTACAGACCGTAACCGAATATTTTTCCAACTATGTAAACGCCGTATATACCCGGTATGCTACCCATCTGGAAATTGACTATGAACAGCTGAGTATCATCGTCAAGGATCTTTGTATCTTTGTTAAGGACAACCGCCGCTATGTACTGCGTAATCTGGACCGTAAAGGGTCAAAAAGCCGCAACTTCCTGGTAAACCATGCAGTACGGTCAACCATTTATGCCATTTCCATCGGCATGCAGCTGCGCCGCCCCCTGTCAGAACTGATTGACTTGGGTATTGCTACCATTCTGCATGAAATCGGTATGATCAAACTGCCAGCGCAGCTGTATATCTCAAGCAAGCGGCTGACCCCGGCAGAACGCAGACTGCTGTTTGCCCACCCCATCCAGTCCTACAACATCCTGAAAGATTTTGATTTTCCCCTTACCGTGTGCCGTGGTGTTCTGGAGCATCATGAACGTGAAAACGGTACCGGGTATCCCCGTAAACTGACAGCCAATGACATTTCACCCTTTGCAAAAATCATTGCCGTAGCCTGTACCTTTGAAGCAATTACGGCACCCCGCATGCACAAAGAAGCACAGACCTCCTATGATGCCATGGTAGAAATGCTGAAAAATGAGGACCGTCAGTTTGATCCGACCATCATCAAGGCGCTGCTCAGCTGTCTTTCCCTGTTCCCGCTGGGAAGCTTTGTATTCCTTGCCAACGGTAAGGTAGCACAGGTTATCGACATAAACCCAACCAACAGCCGCAATCCTGTTGTTGAACTGGTTCTGGAAAAAGATAAAAACGGACAGGCAGTCATCCTGCAGACTGACAACCAGATGTTTGCCATCCGCAGAGCCCTGACAAAACAGGAAACTGAAGATATCCAGAAAATGATAGACAAACAGAACGGGAAGGCTTAAAGATCGTCGTCTTCTGAGGAAGCACGGCGGTCACGGCTGTTACCACGGCGGTCGTGGCCCTTTTCGCGGTAGTAATCCTTTTTCCGCATATACATAAGGCGGTCTGCTTCAGCCACCTGCCGCTCAACCATATCACCGGAACCAATCCAACTGTCTCCAATACTGACAATAGGCATATCAGCAAGGATTTCCAGCGTTTTCCCGATGATTTTCTGGAATGCCCGCTCTTCAATATCGTATACGAAGACTACGAATTCATCTCCGCCAAGACGGTATACCGTGTGGTAATAACAGTCAAAACTGTGGTCCAGGAATTTCTTTACCTCAATAATCAGTTTATCGCCGGCTTCATGGCCCTGATTATCATTGGTATCCTTCAGGCCGTTCAGGTCAGCAAATACCACACCGATACGAAGCTCTGTCTGGGTAGACAGTTTTGAAAGATCTTCAAAATATGCACGGCGGTTTTTGGCACCGGTCAGAATATCCTTATAGCTGCGGTCATACAGTACATCGGTGTACTGTTTCTTCATCAGGGACTCAGATACGCAGGTTGCAGCAGACTCCAGCAGGAATGTTTCCCTGCCGTTGCGGTGCGGATTATCTACCCCCAGATACCCGGTGATGACGCCTTCATGCACAAAGGGATATACAATCAATGACTTGATTTTCTGGAATGAGAGCATGTCATACTCAAAGGAACCGGGTGTCAGTTCTTCATCAATGTTACTGATCTGTACAACGCCATTCCGCTCAAACAGCGGCCACCACCGCTGGTTTACACTGGTACTGATGCTCTGCAGGTTGTCTTTCTGGGGTGAAACACCTTCCTTGCACCACTCATATACGTTGGACTGAGTCTTTTTTTCGTAATCAATGGTAAAGATATACGACCGGTCAGCCCGGTAAAAATCGCCGATAATCTGCAGGCATTTTGCAATGGATTCATCAAAATCGCCGTTTTCCGTCAGCAGTTTGATCAGCTCCACAAAGGTAGACTGCACTTCCAGACGGTCTGATAACTGCATGGCCTGCCGCTGCACCAGATTCATTTTGCGGGACAGATAATTGATGAGGATGAACAGCAGTCCCACGGTAACGGCAGAAATGGCCAGTACCGAAAGAATCATGGCATACAGCTCATGAAGAACCTGTTTTACATCTACATAGGTAATGAGGTACCAGGGCGATTCCTTGAGGGAAATGACATTTACGTAGAATGTCTGCCGGTTCAGGGTATCCATAATGCAGTTGCCGTCTGCATAAGAAGCAAGCTCAATCAGATGGTCTTCGATATTCTGTCTGTACAGCGGTGAGCCAACCCGGAGCCCCGTTGAATTGGCAACGATGACACCGGTTTCTTTTGAAACAAAAAGGCCGCCGGATATGGCTGATGAAGAAACCATGTTTTTAGCCAGTCTGGTAACATAATCAAGGTACAGGTCGGCAGCCATGACACGGACTATATCAGTACGGGGAGCCAGGGACGGATTCTTCAGGCGGGCAGAAAGGGTTACGCAGGGCTTTCCCAGCATGGCATCCACATAGGGCTCTGACATGACAAACTCATTTTCCTGCAGTGCTGCAGAAAACCAGGGCCGGTCTGCAACGACGAAATTATCCCCCGGATGGTAGTAATTAGGTTCCAGCATGTTGTTTTCACTGGTTCCCACATATACCCCAACGGGGAAATCATCATGGGCAAGATTTGAAACACTGATGAAATTCAGGATGTCTTCATCGGTAATGCAGCGTGATTCCAGGTAATTGCGGTACACACTCAGTTTTGCTTTTGTTTCCGTAATCCATGAATCAACCAGCTGGGCCTGCAGACGGGATTCTACCTGCAGGTTTTTTTTAGCAAGTCTGACGATACTGAAGCCGTTGATGACAGCGATAACAAGAGCAAGCCCCAGCATGATGGGGATGATGGAAAGAGCAAGGATCCGGTTCCATTTATGTGTTTCAACAGCAGGCTGAGTAGTGTCCATTTCCCAATAAGTATGCCACAGCTACGCCTGAACTGAAATTAATATTCACCACTGGCAAGGATTATTTTACTATGAAGCGGAAATCATTGGATTTAATTGTGATTGCTTTAGTCAACAGA
>JAKSTT010000033.1 GCA_024413635.1 Treponemataceae bacterium
TGCTACCCTGCGCTGCGCAGACCCGGAAAACACTGCAGACTTACAGGGGTTAATCGACTTCATCACGACCGCAATCAAAGAGACCCCCTATCTACTCCGCTCCCCGGAAGAATGCGGCCGATACACCCTGGAAGGCGAAGCTAAATTTGTTCGGGGAAATAATGACGACCCCAATTCGCTCATGCTCCTGTGTGAAGTTGACGGAACAGTTGCAGGCAACTGCGACATTCACTTCTCTTCTGCCCTGAAGACCCGTCATCGCGGAAACATCGGTATTGCACTCCGCAAGGAATACTGGAATCTGGGTATAGGAACTGCCATGTTCAAAGCCCTGGAAGACTTTTCCAGAAGCCTTCCCAACGCCCGCCAGATGGAACTGGAGTTTATTGAAGGCAACAGCCGGGCCCGGGCCCTGTACGAAAAAATGGGATTCCGCATTACCGGTCTCCGCCCTGATGCCATCATGAACGCTGACGGAACTTTTGTAAACGAGTATCAAATGGTAAAAAAACTGTCATGAATGCAGAAACCGAGCTCTGGTATGACACCCCGGCACGCACCTGGGAAGAAGAACTTCCCTTGGGAAACGGAACCCTGGGAGCCATGATCCGTGGTGGAATCCGCCATGACTGTATCCACCTGAATGAAGATTCCCTCTGGTATGGCGGCAGACGGAACCGCATCAACCCCGATGCTGCCGCTGCCATGCCCCGTATCCGCCAGGCCCTCCATGACGGCCACATACAGCAGGCAGAACGGCTGGCCACAGACTGTCTTACCGGCACTCCGCCACATCAGGCGGTATACAGCACCCTGGGAACCATTCTCATAGACCAGTGGTTTTCCGGTGAATCTGCCACCACCAATATGTTCTATGACTACGACCATGATATTACCGGCGTATCCGGCTACCGGCGGAGTCTTGACCTGACCACAGCCATACACACCATATCCTATACCGTCCATCAGACCACGTACCGGAAAACAGCCTTCACCAGCTATCCGGACCAGGTACTTGCCATACAGCTGGAAGCTGACGGTCCTGAGCCTATACAAGCCACCATCAGTCTGCAGCGGGAACGGAACCTGCAGTATCAGAAAAAGATTGATGACCAGACCATCTCATTTGGCACCGACGGTCATGGGGATGATGAAATCGGATTCTGCGGTATGCTCACTGCTTCCAGTGACGATGGAGAAATTACGGTACAAGGAAACCGGATTGTCATCAGCAATGCAACAGCGGTAACCCTGCTTTTTACGGCCAGAACAACATTCCGTAATCCGGATACTGAACGCTGGTGCCGTACCACACTGAAGCAGGCACGTACCTACCGTTTTCAGCAGCTGCAGGAGCGGCACCGTGCAGACTACCAGCGTCTGTTCACCACCCTGCAGCTGAACATAGCACATCCCCATACCAGTCTTGAAACACTGCCGACAAACCAGCGCCTTGCAGCACTCCAGTCCGGTGATACCGCAGACGCTGCAGGACTTGTACTGCTCTATTTCTGGTATGGACGGTACCTGCTCATTGCAAGCAGCCGCCCCGGCTCTTTACCCGCAAACCTGCAGGGCATCTGGAACAAAGACTATTTTCCCATGTGGGACAGCAAATTTACCGTCAACATCAATACCCAGATGAACTACTGGGCTGCGGAAGCATCAGGACTGTCTGAATGTACCCTCCCTCTCTTTGACCTTCTTACCCGGCTTGATGATTCAGGGCGCACTACAGCCCGTGACATGTACAGACTTTCCGGCTTTGTCTGCCATCACAATACGGATATCTGGGCAGATACTGCCCCCCAGGACGAATATCTGCCGGCATCCTACTGGACCCTGGGTGGCGCCTGGCTGTGCCTGCATCTGTGGGAGCACTACCAGTACACCCGGGATACGGCATTCCTGAAAGAGCACTTTTACATACTGGAAGATGCCGTTGCCTTCTGTAACGGATACCTGACAGAAAACGATGCAGGATTCCTGGTTGCAAGCCCCAGCGTTTCGCCGGAAAACACCTACCGGTTACCCGACGGAACCACCGGTCAGCTTTGTGCCGGCTGTGCCATGGACAGTCAGATCCTTACCTGTCTGTATCAGGCATACCTGGCTGCAGCAGACGTACTTGGTCCGGCCGCAGACCTCAACATCCTGCAGCGTGCCAGATACGTTGCAACCCGTCTGCCACCCGTACAGGTATCCGGCCGTACCGGCACTATCCTTGAATGGCTTGAAGACTATGAAGAAACCGACCCCGGCCACCGCCATATAAGCCACCTGTTCTTTGTATACCCCGGTAAACAGCTGAATCCAGCCAAAGACAAGCAGTTACTTGATGCTGCCAGAAAAACCCTGGAACGCCGCCTTGCCTATAACAGCCAGCACATCGGCTGGAGCCGTGCCTGGATGATTAATCTGTGGGCCCGCTTTCTTGACGGGGAGTCAACCTGGCAGAATATTCTTGCACTGCTGACACAGTCCACCTATCCCAACCTGATGGACAAACACCCCCTGTGGGGAGATGCCGCCGTATTCCAGATTGACGGCAACTTTGGGGCAGTAAACGGTATACTCCAGATGCTGGTACAGGAAACGGCTGACGGTGAGGTTCTGTATCTGCCGGCTCTCCCCGATGCCTTTGCTGACGGTTCCATCTGCGGACTCAGGCTGACCGGCAACAGGACGGTGAATATGGAATGGCATAACAAAACCATTACTTCTTTTACCATATTGTAGTAAAAATTATCGCATTCCCAGTAAAGTCGTCCTATTCAGCAGTACTTTTCGGGGGTATACTTTTGCCATGGAACTTAAGAAACAGAATAACATCGAACTTTTTGAAACCATGCCCATTCCGCAGGCAGTTGCCCAACTTTCCATTCCTTCAATTATTGCCTGTCTTGTACTGGTGCTCTACAACCTGGTAGACACCTTCTTTGTCGGTGAACTTCACGACCCAATCCAGACAGCAGGCGTAACCTTTGCCGCTCCTGTTCTTCTTGCTTTCAACGCCATTACCAACCTGTTCGGCACCGGAACTTCCAGTAAAATGAGCCGTGCCCTTGGTGAAAAAGAATATGATACCGTCCGCCGCACCAGTGCCTTCGGCTTTTACTGCGCTTTGGGCTGCAGCATTCTTTTTGCACTGCTTGCTACAATTTTCAAGGGTCCCCTCATGGACCTGCTGGGCGTAACCGAGGAAACCCGGAAAGCCACTTCTGACTATCTGTTCTGGTGTGTAACCTGCGGTACCGTTCCTGCCATCATGAACATCGTCATCGGCTTTATGATCCGTGCAGAAGGTCTGTCACTGCAGGCCAGTATCGGAACCGTTTCAGGCTGTCTTCTCAACATCGTCCTTGACCCGATTTTCATTCTTCCATGGGGATTCGGTATGGGTGCTGCCGGTGCCGGTCTTGCCACCTTTATCGGAAACAGCGCAGCCTGTCTGTACTTTGCCGTTTTCCTGCTGAAAAAACGCGGTCAGACCTATGTCAGTGCCAACCCGAAACTGTTCTCATTCCGTGGTGAAATTGCCAGGGATGTCTGCGCAGTCGGCGTTCCTGCCAGTATCCAGAATCTTCTGAACGTAACCGGCATGACCGTACTCAACAACTTTGTGGCCGGATATAACGCATCTGCCATCGCAGCCATGGGTATCAGCCATAAAATCAGCATGATTCCGCTGTACGTTTCCATGGGTATTACCCAGGGTGTCATGCCGCTTATCAGCTACAACTACGCCAGCCGCAACATTAAGCGCATGAAAAACGGCCTCAGCTTTACCGCAGCCATTTCCATGGGACTCATCATCGTATTCTCCGGCCTTATGGCAATTTTTGCTCCGTTCATCACCAAAGTATTCCTCAACGAACCTTCAGTAGTAGCCTACGGTTCCGTATTCCTCCGCTACATGGCCATCGGTATTCCGTTCCTGACGCTGGACTTTCTGGGTGTTGCCGTATTCCAGGCCTGTGGTATGGGATTCACCAGTCTGGTATTTGCCATCATGCGTAAGATTGTACTGGAAATTCCAGCCCTCTTTATCCTGAACATCATTTATCCGCTGTATGGTCTTGCCCTGGCACAGGCCTGTGCAGAAATCATTCTTTCTACCGCCGCCGTTATCGTACTTATCCGCCTCATTAAGCGGCTGGAAAAAGAACAGTAATTATTTGCAAAAAACCGCTGAATATGTCATTATACCGTTGTTAAAAATAGGTATATGCAAAAGATTACATTCTTTGCAAAATATTCAAGAGGTTACACATGAATCAGAGAGAAGAATGGAACGGATTCGAAGGCCGCAAATGGCGCGATGAAGTTAACGTACGTGAATTCGTACAGGCTAACTACACCCCCTACGATGGAGATGAATCATTCCTGGCAGGTCCTACTGAAGCTACCAAAAAGCTGTTCAACGAACTCCAGAACCTGCAGCGTGAAGAATTTACCAAGAAAACCATCGGTCTTGATGGAAAAGAAAGAACCGGCGTTCTTGATATGGAAACCGATATTGTTTCCGGAATCAATGCCTATGAACCGGGATACATTTCTGAAAGCCTGAAAGATCTGGAACAGGTTGTAGGTCTCCAGACCGATAAACCGCTGAAACGTGCCTTCATGCCTTACGGCGGTATCAAAATGGCCGAACAGTCTACCCAGAACTACGGTTACGCTTCTAACCCTGAACTGCACCGCATCTTTACTGAATACCACAAAACCCATTCCGATGCAGTATTTGATGTATACACTCCTGAAATCCGTGCTGCCCGTAAAGCACACATTCTGACCGGTCTGCCAGATACCTATGGCCGTGGCCGTATCGTAGGTGATTACCGCCGTATTGCACTGTACGGTATCGATTTCCTGGTAGAACAGAAAAAACACGACTTCAACCACATTGGTGACGGTACCATGACCGATGACGTTATCCGTCTGAGAGAAGAAGTTGCAGAACAGATCAAATGCCTGAAACAGATGAAAACCATGGCTGCTTCATATGGCTTTGATATTTCAAAACCAGCCCGCACTGCAAAAGAAGCATTCCAGTGGCTGTACTTCGGTTACCTGGCTGCCATCAAAACCCAGAACGGTGCCGCCATGTCTGTTGGCCGCATTTCTACCTTCCTTGATATTTACATTGAACGCGACATCAAGAACGGTGTCCTGACTGAATTCCAGGCACAGGAACTGGTTGACCACATGGTCATGAAGTTCCGCATGGTTCGTTTTGCCCGTATCGTAAGCTACAACCAGCTGTTCAGCGGTGACCCCGTATGGGCTACCCTGGAAGTTGGCGGTCTTGGTATGGACGGCCGTTCAATGGTTACCAAAAGCGACTACCGTTTCCTCCACACACTGGAAAACATGTCTGCTTCTCCGGAACCTAACCTGACCGTACTGTACTCAAAACGTCTGCCAAAAGCATTCCGCAAGTACTGCTCACTGATTTCCGTTAAAACTTCTTCAATCCAGTACGAAAACGACGATGTTATGCGCCCGATCTGGGGTGATGACTACTCTATCTGCTGCTGTGTTTCTGCTACCCAGACCGGTAAGGAAATGCAGTTCTTCGGTGCCCGTGCCAACCTGGCAAAAGCACTGCTCTTTGCCATTAACGGTGGTAAAGATGAAGGCGCAGGCCTTACTCCTTACGCACAGGTAGGTCCGGAAATTGAACCTATCACCAGCGAATACCTGGATTACGATGAAGTTATGCACAAATATGACATCATGCTGAGCTGGCTTGCCGGTCTGTACGTTAATACCCTGAACCTGATCCACTACATGCATGATAAATACTACTATGAAGCTGCAGAAATGGCACTGATTGATACCAACGTACGCCGTACCTTTGCCACCGGTATTGCCGGATTCAGCCACGTAGTAGACTCCCTTTCTGCCATCAAATACGCAAAAGTACGCGTTATCCGTGATGAAATGGGTCTGGCCAAGGAATTTGTTCCGGAAGGCGATTTCCCGAAATACGGAAACGATGATGACCGTGCCGATGACATTGCCGTATGGCTGCTGAAAACCTTCATGGCCAAGATTAAGGAACACCACACCTACCGTGATGCTGAACCTACTACCTCAATCCTGACCATTACTTCCAACGTAGTATACGGAAAAGCAACCGGTGCCCTGCCAAACGGACGTCCGGCAAATACTCCGTTCTCTCCGGGAGCAAACCCCTCTTATGGTGCAGAACAGAACGGTCTTCTGGCATCACTGAACTCAGTTGCAAAAGTGCCATATGAATACGCTCTGGACGGTATTTCAAATACCCAGACCATGAACCCTTCTTCTCTCGGTCACGATGATGAAGAACGTTCAGAAAACCTGGTTAACATCCTGGACGGTTACTTCAGCCAGGGTGCCCACCACCTGAACGTAAACGTATTTGGCGTTGATAAGCTGCGCGACTGTCAGGCACATCCTGAAAAACCTGAATATGCAAACTTTACCGTTCGTGTATCAGGATACGCCGTACGCTTCATCAACCTGACCAAGGAACAGCAGGACGACGTTATCGCACGTACCTGCCACACCCTGCTGTAGAAGTAACGGAGCGCACGGTTTTGGAAGGTTACGTTCATTCGTTTGAAAGTTTCGGCTCAGTAGACGGTCCCGGAGTCCGGTTCCTCGTCTTTGTCAGCGGCTGTCCCCTCAGATGCCGGTACTGCCACAACCCGGATACCTGGAATATGACGGACGGCACCCGCTATTCTGCAGATGACGTACTTTCCAAAGCACTGCGCTTTAAGCCCTACTGGGGAACAAACGGCGGCATCACCGTCAGTGGTGGTGAACCGCTTCTGCAGATAGATTTTCTCCTGGAGCTTTTTACCAAAGCCCGGGAGAAAGGTGTTCATACCTGTATCGATACCAGCGGTGCTCCCTTTACCCGGGAGGGCCCCTGGTTTGAAAAATTTGAACGGCTGATGGCAGTAACTGACTTGTTACTGGTAGACATCAAGCATATTGATGAAGAAGAGCATCTGAAACTGACCGGACGCACCGGGAAAAACATTCAGGATATGTTCCGGTATCTTGATGACATCAATAAACCCATCTGGATACGCCACGTGCTGGTACCCGGCATTACCGATGATGATGCATACCTGACCCGCACCCGCGATTTTATCCGTACCCTGCATAACGTACAGCGCATTGATGTGCTGCCCTATCACAGTCTGGGCATTGCCAAATACCAGAAACTGGGGATTCCGTACACGCTGACAGAAACCCAGGGCCCCACCGCAGAGCGCTACAGAAACGCCCGCACCATTCTGGAGTGCGACAAATATTGATCAGAAACCGAACAGCGGACTGACTACCTTAATAACCAGCAGAATAAGAACGATGACAACGGTAGGCCGTACAATTCTGGCACCGTTTTTCAACATCAGGCCGGCACCAATGTATCCACCCACCATGTTACAGGCACCGGCAGCAAGACCTAGTCCCACCAGTACCTGACCATTCAGAAGGAATACCACAAGACTGGTAAGACCGGTGGTAAGATTGATGATTTTGGTCTGCGCATTGGCACTTTTAATGTTCATGCCGGCAAGAACGGTAAATGCAATAATCAGGAACGTACCGGTACCCGGGCCGTAAAAACCGTCATAGCCACCAATGATGAAGGCCGCAAGACTGGCAACCACATACGTTTTAACCGTAATGGCAGCTGATTCTTCACCATCACCGAACAGTTTCCGGTTGAACACTACAAAGGCAACGACGGGCAGAATGGCAACCATGATGTATAACAGGACGCTTTCATCAATCAAAAGCGATATGCGGGCTCCGATGGAAGACCCGATAATGGCAAAAATAACGGAGGGAATAGCAAGCTTCCAGCTGGCATAGCCGGAACGGCACAGACGCCAGGTAGCAACGCTGGTTCCCATGGAAGAGGAAATCTTGTTTGTTCCTACGGCAAGATGGGCAGGAAGTCCTGCAAGGAAATAGGCCGGTAATGAAATAAGGCCGCCACCGCCACCGATAGCATCAATCAGTCCGGCCAGAAAAACCAGCGGACATACAATAAGATAGGTCATTACCGTTACCGTCATAGTTACATCCTTTCCCTGTATTCTACTTACAGGTACTTCGCGAATCAACACAATTTCAGTATACTTTCATCGATTATGAAGCGTAGAATCCTCATTCTGGTGGCTACTGTCGCCTGTATCGCGCTGTATGGCACTTTATTGAACCAACTTAGCCTTGCTAAAGCACAAAAAGCCGCAGCTGCCCATGCTGTTTCAGGAGCTTCCGTACCAGCAGAAGCCACTGATACCACATCATCTGCCTCTGTCTATACAGAATAAAAGAGATTTCCATGCGTAAACTGAATCTTATTCTTGCCATCATCATGATGGTCCTGCTGGCACTTCATGCAGTTGCCGGTGCATTCATGCTGTTCGGTGTCAGCACCATTACCCTGAAACCATTATCCTATGCCCTGCTTGCAGTATTCCTGCTGCACGCACTGCTGGGAATCATCTTTACCGTCAGCCCCATGCGTTCCAAACTGAAAGGCGGCAAATGGTATGCAAAGGAAAACGCCGGCTACTGGATTAAGCGTATTACCGGCATTGTCATGCTGGTCATGATCTGGTTTCATATGACAACCTGGACTACCACGGTCAACGGCCGGGTCTACCTTAAAAACTTCACTCCCATCCGCTTCACCGGACAGATGCTGTTCCTGATTGCCATCGTACTTCATATTGCAGTCAGTATCCGTCCCATGCTGATAAAAAAAGGCGTCCTGAAATTCAAGGAACGGTCAGTAGACCTGCTGCTGGTACTCAGCGTATTCCTTCTTTTTGTTACCGCCGCATTTATTGCCTGGTTCATCCACTGGAATTTCTAAGGCACCGTAAGGAGGCTGTATGCAGCAGGTTATCATTATCGGTTCAGGACTGGCAGGCCTTTCTGCCGCCCTTCATTTGGCAGAACACAACATTACCAGCCTGATGGTTTCCCCCATGATGTCTGAACGGAGCCAGTCCGTCATGGCAGAAGGCGGTATCAACGGTGCATTGAATACCATGGGGCAGGACGACTCTCCAGCCGTTCATGCAGCAGACACGTACATGGCAGGACGTTTTCTCTCAGATGAAAATGCCATACGGGATATGACGGAAGCAGCACCTGCATTACTCAGGAAACTGCATGCGGCCGGTTTGTGCTTTGACCTGAATGCAGAAGGCGATATTGCCCTGCGCCCCTTTGGCGGTCAAAGTAAAAAACGCACTGCCCATGCTGCCTCAAATACCGGAAAACAGCTGATGCATACCCTGATCAGCATGGTCCGGAGATATGAAGAATCCGGTATGGTTCAGCGTCTTACCGGCTGGGAATTTGTCCGAATCCTGAAACAGAACGGCCATACCACCGGTTGCTGCCTGAAAAACTGTTCAACCGACACCATGGCCACCTATCCGGCCCAGGCTGTCATTATTGCCAGTGGTGGACTCAACGGTCTTTTTGGTAATGCCACCGGCTCTGTCATGAACCGTGGTGACGTTACTGCAAGCCTTTTTGCCGACGGCGTTGAGCTTGCCAATGCAGAGATGGTTCAGTATCACCCTACCACCGTACGGCTCCACGCAAAAAACATGCTGATTACGGAAGCGGTCCGTGGTGAAGGCGGCCGTCTGTTTGCCGTTAAACAGCCGGAAGATGAGCCCTACTACTTTATGGAAGACCGTTTCCCTGAACAGAAGAATCTTGCTCCCCGCGACGTCATTTCCCGGGAAGAATGGAAACTGCAGCAGGAAGGCTACTCCATATATCTTGATATGCGCCACATGGATCCGGAACTGATTGCAAGAAAACTTCCCGGTGTTGCTAAGGATTGCCGGGAATACCTGGGCATTGACGTAACCAAAGAGCCCATTCCCATTGAACCGGGAATCCACTACTTTATGGGTGGTATCCGGGTAGACCGGGCACACCATACCAGCCTTTCAGGACTGTATGCAGCCGGAGAATGCTGCTGCCAGTATCATGGAGCCAACCGTCTGGGCGGCAACAGTCTGCTGGGCGCCCTGTATGGAGGAAAACGTGCGGCAGATTCCGTAGCTCAGGATCTTGCTGCCGGATTGCTGCCGATTCCTGAACAGACAGAACCGGCAGATTCAGAAGGTATTGCTGGTGTTACACTTTCTGCAGCTGACACTGCAGCACTGCAGTCTGTCATGCGCCGTACCATGGGTATTGCCCGTACGGCAGATACCTTGGAAACGGGATACGCAGAACTTGAAAAACTGTATGAATCCTGCAAGGCTCCCTTATGCTTACTGGGAATGGCTCTGGTGCAAAGTGCCATGGAACGGAAAGAATGCCGTGGTGCCCAGTACCGTCTTGATTATCCCGGTGAACAGGACGCATTCCATAAGACTACCGTTGCTTCTTACTGTAACGGTACCATTCATATCTCATTTGCAGAAATCGGCTAAAACCAGGAGACCGCAATGCACATCGATATTCTTGTAAAACGACAGAAGAGTCCGGCAGACTCAGCTTATACTCAGACCTTTTCTTATGACGGAGACGGCAACCTGTCTGTTGCAGATTTTCTCCGGACCACTGATGTTACCTGGGAATGCAGCTGTCTTGAGAAAAAGTGCGGTGCCTGCGCTATGATAATAAACGGGAAACCTACCCTGGCCTGTGGAGTATTCCTCCGTGAAGCAGGAGCCAAAGGACGCATTTCCATTGCACCGTTGAGCAAATTTCCACTGGTTCAGGACCTGCAGGTTGACCGCTCCAGCATGTTTGACATGCTGAAACACACCAGAGTCTGGGTAGAACAGAAGGACAGTGATACCAGCAACCAGGACGCACCAAGCCTGTTCAAAGCCGGCCAGTGCCTGCTCTGCGGCTGTTGTCTTGAAATCTGTCCCAATTTTCTTGCTGACTCTCCTTTTGGAGGAGCTGCTTTTATGGCTAATGCCTATAAAGCCATTGCACAAAGCCCGGCAGGCCAAACCAGGGAAAACCTGCAGAAGGAATATATTGACCATTTTTACAAGGGATGCGGCCAGTCACTCTCCTGCGCAGGCATTTGTCCTGCCGGTGTGCCACTTGATGAAATTCAGGCCCGTCTGAACCACCGCTCATAATATTTCAGGAGTTTTCATGAAACATACACTCACCGCTGCACTGGTTGCAGCATTGCTGTTCTCTGCCCCCCTTTGGGCAGAAGATTCGTTTAAAGGGTACCATCAGGCAGATACCGAACATTTCACCTTTGTTTTTGATAAAGACGGTAAGGAGGAAGCAGTCCGGTTTGCAGCATACGCAGACACCGCCTGGAAGAATGTAGCCCGTGTATACGGTATGCCGCAGGATAAAACCATGGTATTCATGAATTCCAATACGGACGTCATCAATGCCTTTGCCATGCCTGAATCATTCTACATGTCCTTTTATACGACACCATCCAACATGGCTGAATTCGGTTTCCGTACCAACTGGCATGAAATCTTTTTTACCCATGAACTGATTCATATTGCAAACATGAATTTTGAAGGACGCCGCCCCGATTCCCTGAAATTCCTCGGTTCATATCTGAATACCATTGAGGCAGCCATGGAACCGGGATTTGCCCTTGAAGGCCTGACCACTGTTCTTGAAACCGAACTGACTGCAGGCGGACGGGGACGGAGCCCCTATTTTGAACTGAAATACAAGGCGCCTGCCATGGAAAACAGCATGGTACCTTTTGCCGAAATCGGATCTGACATCATTCCTCCCTACGGACAGATTTATGTCTATGGATACCTGCTTTCACGTACCATTGCCGATACATACGGTCTGGACGCCTTAGCCAGCATTGAACGGAACCGCAGTCTTTTCGGCAGCTGGTTTGATGCCGTATATACGGTTACCGGCGTAACCGCAGAAAACCTGTATAACGATGCAAAAAAAGCCCTTGATAAACGGTATGCTGCAGAACGGATGATTCCGGAAGGTATTACCATTACACCACACGGCATGAATGAAGACTATTATGGAAATCCGGTTGTTCTGGATGATGGCTCCATGATTATTCTCCGGAGTCTTTCTGACGGAAACCGCGCCATTGTGCAGTTTGATCCACAGTACCAGTGGGAAGAAGTACTGGTAGACGCAAATCCTGACAGTTTCAGCGCCTCAAAAGACGGATTCATCGTATTTACCACTGCAACCACCATTGGACACAGAGGAACCGGTGTACAGGAAACTACTGACCTGTATACCTGGGATCCGGATAACGGATACCGCCAGCTGACCAGCGGCACCAGTCTTTTTGAACCGGCACTCAGTTATCAGGGTAACCGTCTTGTTGCTACAGAAATACATGACGGTCGCTACCGCATTGTTGAAGTATCCCTTGAAACCGGAGAACGTACGGTTATCCTGGAATCCCCCGATGCAGATTTCATTCAGCCCTCGTTAATAGCAAACGGAACCTGGCTTACCTGTCTTGAAGCCAATGATACCCGTGCAGCCGTTGTCATCTGCCAGATGCCAATGCCGGGCCAGCCGGACAAACCGGCACAGACTTTCAAGCGTATCTATAATGATGTTCCCAAAGGTACTGAGCCAACTGAAATCTTTGACCCGGCCTACCCTGCCTTTGTAGGCGGTAAGATTACCTTTACTTCCAATGAGCGTGGACGGCTGGAACGCTATGAATGTAACCGGGATGGTTCAGAACTGCAGCCGGTTCTCGCAGACCCGGTCGGAGTTCTCTGGGCTATGCCCACAAATGATAACATTTACTACAGCAGTTATGCTTCTACCGGTTGGGTAATAAAGGCAAAACCTGTCAGTGAATGGGGTACCGTACCCGATTTTGAAGGACCTTCCAAACCCGGTGAAATCATTACCTTTGGCAATCTGACCTCTGATTATCCTGACTATGATGCTTTCAAACAGGAAACCTGGTATTTCACCCGGAATACGCCCTATGAAGAACAGGCAGCTGCCTCAGCGGTAACCTTTACCCTGCAGAATGAACGCCGGTATGTTGATATTCCACACCTGATGCTCCTTTTTCCGGATGTAAACGTAGTAAAAGGCCCCGATAAGACTTATTGGGGATTTGGCATGTTTGCAATGGGTATGAGTCATGTAAAGCAGAACCAATCTGCCTTTTCAGTAGCTTTTGCCAATGCCGAATATTTCCCGTCATTGAAGCAGATAACCGGTAATATTGCATTCACCGGTGCTAAAGGATCCTCCGAAACGATTCTGGTTGGTATGCGTTCGCTTGAATCCACAAAAGATGTATACCGGATGACAGAAAGAACCGGCGGGATGTTCAGTATCGGACTTCCTTTGTATACCGTTTCCAATTACTTCAAGGCAACTGATACGGCTTTGATTGCCGGCGGTGCCGTACTTGCAACCCGTTCAGCTTCTGAGCCTTTCGCGCTGAATGCCGACATTGATTACCAGTTTAACGGTCAGTGTACCGCCGGTCTTGAACACTTTTATGGTGTAGATATGGGGTCAACTGACCTGCTGATTGATACTGCAGCAACTACCACCTTTACCTGGCAGCCTGACATCGATTTAAGCGCCTTTGTTTATGAAGGCTCATTCGGCATCTCTGCAGTTGAAGAAGATACCATTACCGGCATTACCGTAAAAGGCCGCTGGTTTGACCTGCCTGAATCTGCCACTATTCCAATGAATATTACCAGTCTGAAGGCAAGTTCAGTCAGCTGTCTGTATCCAGGACGCATTATGTTTGATATTTCATCAGGAATTACCACTGACGGACTTTCAGTACTCTTCTTTGCAGAAAAAATGCTGTCTTTTGGTACCAGTAGTACCGGATGGAACACTCCTGATAACGGAAAACTCCTGAACCTTACCTGGGACAAGGAAACCTACATCGGTGGTGAACTTACTGTTTCCCAGGGACGTGCCGGACTTGCTGCGGGTATGGTAATTCCAGTATCAGCACTCAAGGATGATGATTCTTCAGAATTGCGCTTCTATGCTACTGTTAAAATGAACGGTTTCCGCTTTAACAGCCATGATACGGAATCAGTTCTGTTCTGAATTGTATAAAAGTCATTAGTGCATAAAAAAACCGCGGTGTTACCCGCGGTTTTTCTTTTTTATTACGTCAGGAATGAACCTGATTATGCCTTCTTGCGTTTAGAAACGATATCTGCAGTTACGGCACCAAGCAGTACGGCACCTTTAACTACTTTCTGAATATCAGTTGACCAACCGATCAGTGACATACCGTTGTTCAGGATACCCATTACAAATGCACCTACTACAGCACCGATGATAGTACCAACACCACCGGCAGCTGCGGCACCACCGATGTAACATGATGCAATGGCATCAAGCTCAAAACCGTCACCGGCTTTTGGTGTTGCAGAACCGTTACGTGCAGAAAGAACGATACCGGCAATTGAACTGAGGAATCCCATGTTCAGGTAAATCCAGAAGTATACGCGGCGGGTATTGATACCGCTCAGGCGTGCAGCCTTTTCGTTACCACCCAGAGCGTAAATCTGACGTCCAGGAACAGTATGACTGGTAATAAAGTGGTAAATGCCGATAAGAACCAGCATCAGAACCAGCTGCAGAGGAATACCGTTACGGCGTCCCAGTTTCAGCAGGAAGAACCAGGCAATGAAAATGATTACTGCATTTTTGATTACCAGCTGCCAGATTGGATTAACGGCAAAGTCATAAGACCGTTTCTTTCTGTAGTTTTTGATTTCAGAAAGGATAATCAGTACAGATGCAACCAGAGCAACGATAACACAAACTAAATCCAGCGGTGCGCCACCAACCTGTACCTTAATGTTCGGAAGGAAGCCTACACCAATCAGGTTGTATGCATCAGGGGTTGGACCTTTAGTCTGAGCTTTCAGGAGTGTATAGGTAAGACCACGTCCCATAAGCATGGTAGCCAGGGTTACAACGAATGGAGCAATGTACAGTTTACTGATGAAGAAACCTACAAAGGCACCGGACAGGGTTCCGACAGCAATGGCAGCCAGGTATCCGACGATAACCGGAGCATTGAAATCTACTACCAGAATTGCAGCAGTAGCACCACACAGAGCTACAACAGAACCAACACCAAGGTCAACGTTACCAGTCAGTACACACAGAAGCATACCAACAGCAAGGATAACTACATATCCATTCTGCATGATCAGGTTGTTGATGTTTGCCGGGCGGGCGTTACGACCACCAGTAGCAATATAAAAAATCATAAAGATTACAATCAGTGCGATAACCATACCGTACTGTTTAAGGTCGATATTTACGGTTTTCTTGAGTCCGTTTTTGTTACTCATTTCCGCTCCCCCTTTTAATTCTCATCGGCTACACCAGAAACCAGGTTGTCAGCAACTTCATTTCCAGCATTATGAGCCATAATACATTTCATAATATTTACCTGTGTCATTTCTTCCTTGTTCAGTTCTCCGGCAATTTCACCTTCGTTCAGAACGTAGCAGCGGTCACAGGTACCGATAATTTCAGGCATATCTGATGAAATAACGATTACTGCCTTTCCACTTTTAGCAAGTTCGTTGATTACGCAGTAAATCTCATATTTTGCACCAACGTCGATACCACGGGTTGGTTCATCAAGAATAAGAACATCAGGCTGGGTCATCATCCATTTTGCAAGAACTACTTTCTGCTGGTTACCACCGGAAAGGTTACCTACACAATGGTTAATCGAAGGAGCCTTAATATTGATCCTGGTCTTGTATTCTTCAGACTGGACGATTTCTTCATTGGCATTAACGACACCATGCTTACTGAAGAAGTTTCTCAGGGCAGCCATGGTCATATTGTGTTTCAGGTCATCAATGAGAACCAGACCATAGTTTTTGCGGTCTTCAGACGTATATGCCAGACGATGGTCAGTAGCGTCCTTTACCGTTTTCAGGGTAACCGGCTTACCGCGGAGCAGCAGTTCTCCACTGATTTTCTGACCCCATGAACGGCCGAAAATACTCATGGCAAGTTCGGTACGTCCTGCACCCATCAATCCGGCAAGGCCTACTACTTCACCGGCACGAACGGAAAAGTTTACATCCTTGATGAAATGACGGTTCGGATCATCATTGTGGTATACATTCCAGTTCTTAACTTCCATGATGACATCGCCAACCTGGCAGTTTTCACGTGGTGGATAGCGGTTTGACATTTCGCGTCCAACCATACCTTTGATGATGCGGTCTTCAGAGAAGTCATCTACGCCCTTAGTCAGTGTTTCAATGGTCTTACCGTCACGGATAACGGTAATCTTATCTGCAACCTGACTGATTTCATTTAATTTATGAGAAATCAAAATGCTGGTTATACCCTGATTTTTCAATTCAGTGATAATCTGCAGCAGATGAGCACTTTCTTCATCATTCAAAGAAGCTGTCGGTTCATCAAGAATCAACAGGTTTACTTTTTTTGACAGGGCTTTTGCAATTTCAATAAGCTGCTGTTTACCCATACCCAGGCTACCAACAGGCTGATTGACATCTTCTTTTTCAAGTCCTACTTTTTTCAGCATTTCACGGGCTTTCAGACGGGTTTCATCCCAGTTGATTACTTTTGGAGCCCGTAACTGCTCATTTCCCATGAAGATATTCTCTGCAATAGAGAGATAGGGACTGAGTGCCAGTTCCTGGTAAATAATTACAATACCTTTTTCTTCGCTGTTTTTTACATTCTGAAATTTACAGACTTCGCCGTTGTACACAACGTCACCGGAATAGGTGCCGTAGGGGTAGTTCCCGGAAAGAACATTCATCAGGGTGGACTTACCTGCCCCATTTTCACCACACAACGCATGAATTTCACCGCGTTCAACCTGAAGATTTACATCATCAAGAGCACGAACACCAGGGAACTCTTTAGTAATGTGGTTCATTTGTAAAATTATATCAGACATTCCGTATAAACCCTTTTTTCATTAAAAAAAAAGCAGACTGCCGGGATGCCGGCAGACTGCTTTATTCAGTCAGTTATTACAGACCCAGCTGTTCAGCAGTGTAGTAACCACCATCAACGATGATTGATTTGAAGTTTTCCTTATCTACTGCAACTGGAGTACAGAGGTAAGATGGAACCTTCAGTTTACCGTTGAAGTACTGATCACGGTCGTTGATTTCAGGAATTGAACCTTTGAGAACTGCTTCAACCATGGTTACACATTTAGAAGCCAGAAGACGGGTGTCTTTGTAGATAGACATGGTCTGGTAGCCAGAAATGATGTTTTTGGTAGCCATAAGTTCAGCATCCTGACCGGTAATGAGAGGCCAGTCAACGCCTACTTTGTAACCAGCACCTTCACATGCTGAGCGAACACCGTATGCGAAACCGTCGAATGCGGTACAAGCGATGTCGAGTTTTTCGTTGGCATAGAAACCAGCCAGGTAGTTTTCACACCACTGCTGGGCAGTTTCCTGTGACCAGCGGAGAATACAGGTTTTGTCGAAAGAAGTACGACCGGTCAGACAGCGGAGAACACCGTTGTCCAGGTACTGCTGCAGTACTTCCATAACACCATTGTACAGGAACAGAGCGTTGTTATCGTCTGGTGAACCCATGAAGAATTCGATGGTGTATGAGCGTCCTTCTGCTTTTGCAGTTTTCAGGCCTTTTGCTTCTTCAATGTATTTAGCGATTGCAGTACCAACACCTTTGTTATCGAAGGTAGCATAGTAAGAAACTGCATCGGTTTCCATCAGCAGACGGTCATAAGCAATTACAGGAATTCCCTGTGATTTTGCATCAGCCAGTACGTTAACCAGAGCGGTTGAGTCGATTGCAGCAACAACCAGACAGTCAGCGCCTTTAGCGATCAGGTTTTCAAGCTGAGAAACCTGCATCTGAACATCGTCTTCTGCATACTGAAGGTCTACGGTATAACCTTTAGCTTCAAGCTGTTTTTTCATGTTAGCGCCGTCGTTAATCCAGCGTTCTGATGACTGGGTTGGCATTGCAACACCTACGAGTTTTCCGCCTTTTGATTCTTTTGAACCACCAGCGAAAGCCAGACCGGCAACCATGAGGAGAGCCAGAGCAGCAGCAACAAGTTTTTTCATTTGTTTCCTCCTGTTTATGAAACAAAACATTTTTATACTGCACCCTAAAAGTATGAGTGCGTTAACGTACACACAATTGCGTGTACGTTAACGCAAGTATAACACCCTCATTAAAAACTTGTCAAATTTTATTTTTTATCGGGATAAATTATGATTACGGATGTTCAGATTCTCTATATTTTTTCGGTAAATCACTATACGACAGATGGCTGTCATCCCGAAGAACCGTCAGGGTCAATGTATCCCAGTCAAACCGGGCATCGGCATAAAAGAGTCCTGCCGGCTTGTAGTTTACTGCAATAACACCGGGATCTTCAGTCTGCCGCAGTTCCATCTCATCGCCCCAGTTGTACAGATTCCAGGTAATAGTCTTGATAATGGTCCCGGTAGCGGTATCCAATACGTAAAAATAGAAATCTATTTCTTTTCTGGTGTTATCCCATGGAGGAAGGATGGTATGATCCTGATAGAGAACTTTTGTACCATCAGCAGAAACAATATAGGGTGTCTGGAATTCTGCCACCCGTGACACAGTGCCCGTAATACCGTCAAGACAGTACAGGCCCTCTTTCATTGCAAACCATGCTTTGGTACTGTCATTACTGAACTGAACGCTGTATCCGTGATCTTCAGCTTTATACCAGTCCGTACTCTCAGTAAAGGTCCGTCCTTTTGTAAACTCTGGAATACCCCACTCATACTTCAGGAAAATCTTCTCTCCGGGTTCAAGGGGCGACAGTTTGGAATCATTTCCATACAGCAGACAGACAGACAGTGCTGCAGCGAGCAGCAGACAACAAAGTTTTTTTTTCATTTTTCTCCTACCTTTTTTAAAAATGTTTTTCTTCCTTAAAAACTATAGCTCCCTGCACTTTGGACTCCGGAATGAGAATGGTATCATTTTCCTTTATCCAGCCTGCATCGAAACGGTTTTGAAGGATTTGGTCAACGGTATCGTATTTGGAGGTGGCAGAAACGACAAAATAGTTTTCATCATCTCTTGTTACCATTCCGTTTACCCCAACCCAGTGATTGTCTCCATCACCGTTATAGGGAACATAGATACCGGTGTAATAGTTATTATACAGGTCCTTTTCCTGGGCAGCAAAATTTTCTGCCGTATAGGACCCGGTTATACGTTCTGCAGACATACCGTTGCTGCTGGCATAGTCATTCCAGCACAGGTTACCGGCCTTTACATACTGTTCATTGATGTCCTTGGGGTTCTCCAGACAGTCTCTGGTGTACTGCACATTTGCAACCAGAGCAATGGCGCAGCCATAGTCTTTTATCAGTTTATCCCACCCGTTTAATTTTTCTTCAGCCCATGCACCGGTGGACATGACAAAATTTGAAATGATACCGATGTTTTTAAGGCCCAGAAGATCCGTGTAATTTACCGGATCCTGATTGACATAGGAATACCAGTTGTTTCCGTCACGTAAGGGATCCTGGGTGATGAATCTTCCTGTTTCAGGGCTGTAATCACGATACCCGAAGTCATACAGACCGGTAACCGGGTCGTAGGGTTTTCCGGCAAAACCGTAATAGGTCTGGGCATGCAGCCCTGTTGCAGCCGAAAGCAGTAAGACCGGCACCAGTACCAGGGGCAGCCAGCCCTTCAATGAGTGTTCCATATAATGCTCCTTTGCAGTAAACGTTTTTCAAAGGTATATATATGGCCAAAAGAGCAAAAAAATTGCAGTTT
>JAKSTT010000034.1 GCA_024413635.1 Treponemataceae bacterium
GCTGATGATATGGATTTCTCCCTGCCAGAAGAGCCCGCTGCCGATGACGACTTCCCGTTCAGCGTAGATTCTGGTGACGCGGAACCTGCCACTGATGACACTGGGTTTGACATTGATGACGAAATGCCGACCATGTCTGACTTTAAGATTGACGACGATTTTGCCGGCAGTGATGACCTGTCAGTAGATACTGCTGCAGCTTCTGATGAAGCACCTTCTTTTTCCCTGCCGGTGGACGATGATTTCTCTGCTTCAGATTTTTCCCTGCCGGAAACCGATGATATTGAAGAGTCATCTTTTGACGTCGACTTCTCTACGGATGACATGGATGCTTCTGCCGGTAATGACGAAGATCCTTTCAGCTTTAACGATATTCCTGATTTTGGCGATATTCCGGAAAGCAATAATGATCAGAACCTGCTGGATTCCCTTGATCCGGGAAATCCGCTGGCAGCATCATTTGGTGCTGATGACAGTTTCTTTGAAGAAGAAGAGCGCAGAAGCCAGCGCCGGGTACGTATTCCGGTAATCATCTGTATTGTCTGCGCTGTTATTTCAGTCATTGTTCTGGGCATCATCCTGTTCCTCACGCCATCACGGCTCAAGAAAACGGAGTGTGTACCGGAAACTGAACCGGTTATTGAAGTACCGGTTACCCCGGTGGAAGACCTGACGAAAGCACGTGAAAACGAAGTGGTTGTCAGCCCCATTCCGGTAGTTCCTGAACCACCCAAAAAGGTTGTACAGGAACCGGACCCGACTCCGGTACAGCCGGTAGAATCTGCAGCAACTGCAGCTCCCAAAAAAGAGCCGCCGGTTACCCAGGCTCCTGCCAAAAAGGAACCCCAGTCAGTCAGATATAAGCTGAAATGGGGCGATACCCTTTGGGATCTGGCTGATGCCTATTACCGCAACCCCTGGCAGTACAAGAAAATTGCACGCTGGAACGGTATAAAGAATCCGGATTATATTATTGCCGGAACCTATATTTACATTCCGGAGTGACAATGGTTTGTAATAAACCACTGAAAAAAGCCGTGCATTTCTGGTGTGCGGCTTTTTTTATGTGCATCGTCCTGTTTTTAACTTCCTCATGCGCAAAAAACCGCGAATTTCCTTCTACCAGCTGGTATTTTACCGGTCTTAAAGCAAAGGAAAGCGGAGATATGCAGCTGGCGGTCCAACGGTTTACTGCCGGCAAAACCAAGGGAGATCCCATTCTGGCTCCTTTATGCCAGGCTGAACTGCTGCAGATTGTCACCGGGGAAGCCCTGAAAAAAGAACAGAAATATGCTGCAAAGCATTTTGCTGATGATCCTGTGATTCAGGAACTGCTGAAGCCTTCAGAACCTGAAACAACGGCAGTGGCTGGAAATCCCCGCCTGGAACGGGCAGTTGCATATGCTGCAAATAAGGACTGGAACCGGGCCTATGACTATCTGGCAGCTGCTTTACCAGCCTTTGGCAGTGAACGTTACCGGGAGACTTTACTGGAATTTTCTGACGGGGACTTATCCCAGATTTTCCGTATCCTGCTCTATGGCTACGGTGATAAAGTATCCCGGGCTGAAACTCTGGCTGAGATGGCCCAGCTGCAGGAACGTGATGAAGGATACGATAAAATCTGTCTGTTCCTTATGCAGTTCTATACGGGACGTCTGTATGCCTATGCCGGCAGGCAGTACTATAATGCTGCCTGCAACTGGTTTATAAAAGCAATGAAAACGGCTCCAACCGGCGACCGGTATGATAATGCCCTCTGGTATCTGCTGGATACCCGGCGGAAAACCAGTACCTCTGCCGGCATTGCAGCGTTAACGGAATACGGAAGTACCTGGCATGATGCCACCTACTTTGATGACTTTCTGGAAGATCTCTGTGCTGATCTCTGTAACCGTGGGCAGTGGAGTACTATCTATCAGATCCTGCTTGCTGCCGTGGACTATATGTCGCCGTCAGTCCAGGTCCAGTACCGCTATATCTGCGGCCGTGCCATAGAAACCGGATTGATTCCGTCTGTGCCGTTGGCTGACCGGCAGAAAACTGCAGACTCCCTGCTGAATTCTGCCTGGAACCTGCATAGTGGCAGCCTTTATTACCGCATGATTCTTTCTGAACGTTTGGGAAAGGAACTGTTTCCGGCAGGGGAGGGCAGCAAAGCAGCTGCCGGAAGGACGGCTGCCAGTCCGGAAAATAAGTCACGGAATGTGCAGGATCTGCTTCTTGAAGGCTATATATACTATGGGTTTTATGACCGCATTCTGCCACTGTGCATGGAATACAGCGGGCAGTTTGAACTTGCTTCCCTGGCGTACTCTCTTGGCGGTCTGTCTGATTTTGCCTGGCGGGACCCGGGATTTTCCTCTGTGGCGCTGCGGGCTGCCAGTTTTGCAACCGACTGGGGCGAATCCAACGTTGCCTTTGAATCTCAGCTGCTGCCCTATGTGTATCCCCAGTATCATAAGGAAGCCATTCTGGCTGCTGCCCGTGAATTTGACCTGGACCCCAGCCTGCTGTTTGGGCTGATACGCAGTGAAAGCTATTTTGATGCCGCAGTGGTTTCCCATGCAGGAGCCATCGGGTTAAGCCAGCTGATGACCCCTACGGCAGGTGATGTGGCGCGGAAGCTGAAAGTATCTGACTATGACCTGACTGATCCAGAAACCAATGCCCGGTTTGGTGCCTTTTATCTGGCAGAACTGGTACGGCGGCTGGATGGTGACGTGCTTCTGGCAGCCATGTCTTATAACGCGGGCATAACAAATGTCCGTAACTGGCGCCGTGCCATGGCGGACTTACCTCATGATCTGTTTCTGGAAGCAGTTCCCTATGAAGAAACCAGGGGATACGGACGGAAAATTACGACTGCCTATGGCATGTACGCCATGCTCTACGACAGCGCTTCTACCCATGAAATAGTGCAGAAGCTGCTGCGGTAGCCGGCTGGCAGTATGGCGGTTATTTGCGGCTTTCCCAGTATTCGGGGCTGAAGAAGATAATCATGGTGTACAGTTCCAGACGGCCGGCAATCATGATGAAACTGAACCACCATTTTGACAGGGAACTGTAAAAACCAAAGTTATCAGAGGGCCCGATGGCACCAAACCCAGGGCCGATGTTACCAATCATGGTCAACGCAGTGGTAAATGACGTGATGACGTCTACACCATTCAGACTGGCAATGAACGTGGTAATTCCCGTCAGTGCGGCATACAGGAACAGAAATGCGGCAACGCTGGAAACCAGGTCACTCCGGGCCGGCGAACCATTGATGCGGATGGTGTATACGCCGTGGGGATGCAGCATTTTCTTGATCTCCAGCTTCATCTGCTTAGCAATGACAACCCAGCGGATTACCTTTACACCACCGGCAGTTGAGCCGGAACAGGACCCGATGAACATCAGGGAGAACAGTACCGTCTGCGCCAGTTTCGGCCATTGGGTATAGTCTGCCGTAGCAAAACCGGTGGTACTGATGAATGAGGTTGCCTGCATGGCAGCATACCGCAGGGCCTGCAGAATATTGCCGTATACCGGGGTAATGGAAACGGTAATAAGCAGAATGGCGGCTCCCAGAATGGCAATATAGGCCTTTAGCTCAGTGTTCCGGCGGATGTCGTCACGGTTGCCGGTGAACAGGTAATAGTACAGGCTGAAGTTAATGCCGCACAGGAACATGAACACAATAATGATGCAGTCAATGGCGGTAGAATTAAACCCGCCGATGCTGGCATTTCTGCTGGAAAATCCACCGGTACCGACGGTGGCAAAGGAGTGGGCTATGGCATCAACAACGTCCATGCCGGCAATCCACAGCAGGACTGCTTCTGCTACAGTAAAACCAAGATAAATGAACCAGAGGATTTTTGCCGTCTGGGTGATGGTGGGGGTAATTTTGCCTTTTTCCGGGCCGGTGGTTTCGGCTTTAATCAGCTGGAATCCACCAACGCCAAACAGCGGCAGCAGCGCAACGGTCAGCGCAACAATACCCATACCACCCAGCCAGTGCATCTGGCTTCTCCACAGGTTTACGCACCGCGGCAGGCTTTCAATTTCAGAAAGAATGGTAGAGCCGGTAGTAGTAAAACCGGAAACAGCTTCAAAAACGGCGTCAGAAAAGGTGGGGAAAAAACCGCTGAGATACAGGGGAACTGCACCGGCAAGACTGGAAGTTACCCAGCACAGCGCAACTGCCGCAAAACCGCTGCGGGGCGAAAGCTGGAACTTTGATTTCCGGCCGTGCCAGACAGTGATGATGCCGGTTACCAAACCCACTGCAGCGGGAATCATGAATGCCCCGATGTATGCGTATTCCCGGTAGCAGAGTGCCACAATGCCGGGAAACACCATGGTGATGGTGACTACGGCAAGGAGCATCAGGTTCATGCGGATGACGGACAGGGCGCTGGTATTGCTCACTTATGCACCCTCATGGATACCCAGTTTTTCCATAATCTGCAGGGTATGTACGGTATTTACTATCAGGACAAGGGAATCTCCGGCTGCCAGTTCAGAACCGCCGCTGGGCAGCTCGTATTCGCTGTTGCCTGCTTTTTTTATCATCAGTATCAGGTATTTACCGGCTTCTGCTACATCTTTCAGCTGTTTGCCGGCAACAGGGGTGGTATCCGGAAGGGTAACTTCCATAATCTCAAGTTCGCCTTCGCTGACGGTGTGGATTTCCTGAACACTGTTACCGCGCAGATGGCTCATAATGCTGTCTACAACGGCATCGCGGATAGGAACGGCAACATCAATACCGATATTGCGGGCAATCTGGGCGTATCCGGCACTGGAAACCAGGCAGACCGTCTTATCAACGCCCAGACTCTTCAAGTATGCCGAGGTGACAATATTCTGGTCATGGTTGTGGGTAGCCGCAATGACCAGATCACAGTTCTGGATGCCTTCTTCTTCGATAAAACCTTCATCGGTAATATCAGCCAGAAAAACATTGGCATTGGGGAACCGGGCAGACGCTGCATCGGTCAGCCTTTCATCAGGATCGATGATGTAAAAGTCACTGGTCAGTTTATGGCGCAGTTCAAATAGGTGCCGTACCGGTGACTTTTTGTTTTCCAGCAGCTGTTCTGCAATGATGGTACCGATACGTCCGGCGCCAAGGAGGGCAATGCGGTGAAAACTCTGCATGCGTGAACCACACAGTGTCAGGAATTCCTTCAGATTGTCCTTACTGGTAACAATGCCGATGCGGTCTTCTGCATGCAGAACCGTCGGGCCCGAGGGCAGGGAAGATTCCCCGTCCTTTTCTACGCAGGCAACCAGAAAGGGACTTTTGGTCAGGCTGCGGATATTCTGCACCGTAATGCCGTCAAATTTACTGCCGGCTTCTACGGTGATGTGAGTCAGTTCATAGGGTGAATTATCAAAATTCATTACTTCTGTCAGGGCACCGTGTTCTACGGCGCTGACGATGGCAGAAGCAGCTTCTACGTCAGGGTGCACCATGTGGTCAATGCCGTACAGATGGCGGGCATAGGCAGGTTCTTCTGCTTCAGTAATGGAAGTCAGGGCTTTATCGTCCTGTTTGTGCAGAAGGCCTTTAAGACCAGTGCGGGGAGATGATTTGATTTCCTCAGTATGGGCTTCTGCGTAGTAATCATAATTACGTACGCGGGCAATTTTGGTTACCTGCGGGTATACGGAATTAACCAGGGAGCAGGTAATCATGTTAACTTCATCGGAGTCTGTTACGGCAATCAGGGCATCGGCTTTTGAAATGCCGGCTTCTTCAAGGGTTTTCAGGCTGTTGCCGTTGGCCTGCATGACCATACAGTCCAGGCGGTTAGAGGCATGACGTACGGTTTCTTCATCACTTTCGATGATGGTAACGTCGTTTTTTTCGGCGATAAGCCGCTTTGCAAGTTGTACACCGGTAAAACCAGCGCCTACAATAATGATTTTCATGCTAAGACAATAATGGGGCTGACGGCTTGTGACCGTCAACCCCATACAGTTAACAAGGCAGGTTATTCGTCTGCTTCGTCAGACAGTTTAGATTTTCTTCCTTTGGCAGAAATTGCGTTGCGTACTGAAATAACGGCAACACAGATTACTACTGCAGCACCTGCTTCAAGCAGGCTGTTGCTTACCAGAACTGCACCAACTGCAGTCCATGGCAGGGCACCAAAGATTGCCAGAGCGCCCAGAACCATAACGGAATGAGCCATGGTGGCAAGGAATGCAGTAATGCCATCTGCAATCAGAGAAGGCAGGATTTTCCGTAAACCGAATGCCATGAAGAACACGATGGGGCCCATCAGGACACGTGGCAGTACGGAAATCAGTGGGTTAGTGAAGAATACATCAAGACCACCGCTGGCACTGGTAGCAGCCAGGAACAGAGAGGTAAAGCCGAAAATGGCACCAATACCGGTACCACACCACAGACCTTCCAGCAGTGCACCAAGAATTACCGGTACATGCAGGATAGTAATGGAAGCACCGGAGAACCATGGAATCATTCCGAGACGGGTAACTCCAAACAGTACGGTCAGTGCTCCCAGAGCACCGGTTACGGCGATTTTTCTATTGCGTTCAGCTTTAGTCAGTTTGTTCATTTAGAAATTCCTCCGATTACGGTAATACGTCCGCTGGTTTCAGCAGATACAGGTTCAGTCAGTGACTGTGCATATTCGATTACAACATCGCTCATGAGCATTGAAGTGTTGAAGGTATCGATACTGCGGGTAAGTACTTCATATCCGTCACCACCTTCTGCCAGGTAGTTGTTGATGGCAATGCGGTAAGTGCGGCTGGTATCAATCGGTTCGCCACTGATGGTTACATCACTGATCTGTCCGTTTTTACCTTCTGCATCATAGGTAAGGGTGTATTTTACGTTTTTAGACATCTGTGGGAATCCACCGGCACCCTGGTTCAGGGTAGCGATAAACTGGAACAGGTCTGCAACGTCAGAACCGTTCAGGGTTACAACGTATACGTAGTTTTCAAACGGCAGAACGGTCAGAACGTTTTCGCGGGTTACATCACCGGCAGGGAAGTCAGCGCGGATGTTACCACCGTTGGTAAAACCAAAGTCAACGCTTACGCCGTGAGAAGCAAGGTAGCCGTCCTGAGCGTCAGCAACAAAGTCGCCGATGGCGGTTTCCCACTTGCGGCTGTCTTTGTTTCCGGCTGGAAGTCCGCTTACAGTCTGGAATACAACTTCTTTCAGGCTTTCGTTAGCTTTTACGATGTATGGATCAAGCATAGCCAGGATATCTGCATCAGCAGGATATGCTTCGCTGGTAATTTTTTCAGCATGCCAGTCAAAAGAAACCAGTGCACCGTCTACAACGGTCAGGGTACCGGTTCCAACATATTTACCCCATTCATTTGAAGAAACAATCCAGGTGTTGTTTACTTTGCGTGGTTCTTCAAAGAAGCTGTGGGCGTGACCGTCAACGATAATATCAATGCCGTCTACTTTTTCTGCAATTTTCAGTGAAGTATTCTGGCCGGCAGCTTCTTCAATGTCACCCAGGTGGCCCAGAACGATGATAATGTCACATTTTTCCTTATTGCGCAGAATATCTACATATTTTGCAGCAGTTTCAACTTCATCAGCAAAGGTCAGGGATGCGTCAGGGCTGGCAATAACCAGGGTACGCAGGGTGGTAAGACCCAGAACACCAACGCGGAAACCTTCGTAATCTCTGGTGATATACGGTTTACCCAGGAAAGAACCGTCTTTACGGGTAATGTTGGCAGCCATCCAGGCAAAATCAGCTTTTGCAATCTGGTCTTCCAGTTTAGCCAGAGTTCCGTCAAATTCGTGGTTACCGAAAGAAACAGCTTCATAGCCCATCATGTTGTAAGCAAAAATATCGGGTTCTGCGTAGAACATGTTTGAAAGCGCAGTACCGGTATTGATGTCACCGGCATCAAGAAGCAGTACGTTTTTGTTCTCAGCGCGGATCTGCTTGATGTAAGTAGCGCGTTCTGCAAGACCGTACGAACCGTCTTTTGACAGGGTTGCACCATGGTGGTCATTGGTGTGTACCAGAGTGAGGGTGTATGCAACACCGGCTTCACGTGGAACGCTTTCAATTTTTGGTGCAGAAGCACAGCTGAACACCATGAAAACTGAAGCAAGAATCAGACTGATCAGTCCGATTTTCTTAAACAGAGACTTCATTTCATTTCCTCTCGTTTTAGTGTAAGTTTACCCGCAGTATAAAGAAAAATTGCTTTTTTTGCTATTTCTCTTTATACTAACCTTGTGTCAGAGTTATTTATTGTTGCAACACCTATAGGAAACTTAGGAGATATCACCTACCGGGCATTGGAAACATTCAGGACGGTTGATGTTATTGCAGCAGAAGATACCCGGCATACGCTGCAGCTGCTTACCCATTTTGAGATCCGTAAGCCGCTGGTTTCATGCCGCGCTCAGAACGAAGAAGAGGCTGCAAAAAAGATTATCGAGCTTCTGGATAAGGGGCAGAAAGTCGCTTTTGCCAGTGATGCCGGTACCCCCGGTATCAGTGATCCCGGCTCCGTGCTGGTAAAATGCTGTCGTGAAGCAGGGCACACGGTTGTTCCTATTCCCGGCGCATCAGCATTTGCAACACTGATCAGTGTCGCAGGTCCTGGTGGAAAGACCATCGTATTTGAAGGTTTTCTTTCACCAAAACCAGGCAGAAGACGGGCAAGACTCCGTGAACTTATGGCAACCGGATGGGCATTCGTTTTGTACGAATCTCCGTTCAGAATTGTTAAACTTTTAACAGATATTGCCGATATAGAATATGAGCGTCATGTTGTTGTTGGCCGTGAGCTGACCAAACTGCATGAAGAGATTGTGGAGGGTTCTGCCGCACAGGTTCGCGACGACTTTGCTGGACGTAGTTCCATTAAAGGCGAGTTTGCGATTTTTGTGTCAGGAAATAAAAACGCTCAACTTGTAGACCAAGATACCGATGAATAAGGTAAGGCAGGAAAAGTATGACAATTGACAGACTGAACAGTGTAAATCCTCTTGAGAACATCAACAGTGCATCAAAGGTAAAGGGTGCTAAAGCTGTTGCTCCAAAAGAAGACAGCATTTCAATCTCTGATGAAGCTCGCGAAATGTCAGAGATTTACTATATGAACGAAGTTGCTAAAATCACTCCTGATGTACGTGCAGAAAAAATTGCAGCCCTGAAGGAAAAGATTAAGGATCCTAACTACCTGAACGCAGCAACTATCGAAATGACTGCAGACAGAATTCTTTCAAGCATCGGTCTGTAAGACTGACAGAAATGAATGGGAAAGAGGCGGGACTATGTTTCCGCCTTTTTTTATACCCTCATACCAGGATTAACTATGGCAGATTTTAATTTCAAGATTTCACCGAACATCACTCTTGGCTCGTATGCCATTGGACGCCTTGGACAGTTTGTCCGTGAATGGGGTGCCCGGTATATGGTTATTATTGATCCCATGCTGCAGGATACCGGCCTTGATGAAAAAATCAAGCAGTCCCTTGATGACCGCAAAATTGATTACTTTGTGTTTGATGAAATCAGGTCTGCCGCAGATTCCAGCGTGGCAAAGGCTGCCCTGCAGCTGGCACGGAACGCTCATATCCACGGTGTTATTGCTGCCGGCGGATCCAAAGCAATGAATATTGGCCGTACGGTTGCCGCTCTCTTCAATGAAACCCATGACCTGTACGAATATGTTGATGGCGCAGTGCCGCAGTCTGCTCCTATCCCGTTGATCTGCATCCCCGGAAACCTGCGGGACAGTTTTCTGTTTTCGGACTGTACTCCCATTATTGACGGCCGGAACCGCCAGTTAAAAATGCTGAAAACCCAGAAGGGTCTGTGCAAACTGGTCATTTTTGATCCCAATGTTACTACCGGCCTGACGGACAACCAGCTGGCATCGCTCAAACTGCAGATGCTCTGCATGGCAACGGAATGTTATCTTTCCCAGGATGCAAACTTCTTCTCTGATACCATCTGTGAAAAAGCTATTGAACTGATTGGTTATGCCCTGGATGGGGCTCCGAACCTTGCCCAGAATATCCCCGCTGAACAGTTCCTGGCTCAGGCAGGCTGCATGACCAGTCTTGCTGCCGGTGTCAGCTGTCTGGGACCTGCATCCCTGCTGTCATTGACCATGAATGCCCGCTACATGCTGAACCGTTCCATTACGTCGGCCATTCTGTTTCCGTATATCATTGATGACGCCATCAAGTACAAGACAGAAAAACTGGCAAAAGTTGCACGGCTGCTCCATATTACGACGGATACCACTGCCAGCGATGCCGCTGCTACTGCCCTGGCAGAAGATATGCGTAACCGGCTTGCCATGGCAAATCTGCCGTCACGACTGAAAGATCTTTCAGTAACCATAGAGAACCTGACGCTGTGCGCTGATGACGCAGGTACTCTTGAACTGATGAACCATATGCCGCGTTCCATGAGTTCCGATGATCTGTTTGACTTCATCAAACAGGCATACTGATTGGAGCGCACACAATGATTACTCCTGACAAAATCTGGCAGCTGGAAGGCGGCCAGCGCCGCCGTAAGCTGGCATTGACCTTTGGCGCCCTGGAACGTGATATTGCCGGCATTGCTGAACCGGGAACCGGCTATGACTTTAAGTCCATGCCACGTGTTGAATATACCCGGCGCATGGTGCAGGTGGTGCTGAAAGACCCGCAGCTGCCGGAATCTGCTGCCGTTGAGCTGGCTGCCCTGCTTGCCCAGGAACCTTTTGATGAACGGCGTGCCTGTAACTGTGCGCGGAATCATCTGCTGGCCATTATCGGTACTTTTCCCGCAGAATGGGATCTGGTTATTGCACCGCATACCACTGAATTTTCAGAAGACACCGTTACGCACCGGGATTTCTTCCCCGGCGTGAAAGTATACGCAGAAGACATACGCTCTCCCTTTAATCTTGGCAGTATTTTCCGAACGGCAGAAGCTTTTGGTGCCGAAAAACTGTATCTTTCTCCGTTCTGCACGGACCCGGCTCACCCCCGTGCGGTACGTTCTGCCATGGGGTGTGATGAAATCCTCCCCTATGAACGGATTTCTCTGGACCAGCTGCCGGAAGATGAACCGGTATTTGTTCTGGAAACCGGCGGCACGGACATCGGTGAATTCCAGTTTCCCAAACGTGGTACGGTAATTCTGGGGTCGGAAGAACTGGGGGTAAGTCCTGCTGCTCTGGCCCGGGCAACCTACGGCCGCTGTACCATTCCCATGAAGGGCTTAAAGGCATCTCTGAATGTGGGGGTAGCGTTTGGCATCCTGATGCAGGCATGGACTGCATCACTGAAGGACTAAGATTCTTTCTTGAAAAGGGAATTCAGGCGGTTGGAAACAGATTCCAGCTGTCCCTGGTTCTTGATGCGGAATTTCTCCATCTGTTTTGTATCAAACTGATAGAACTCAACCAGACCTTCCTGAAAGTGTGCAATCATATTGGCCATGTATACTACGGAAACAATATCTTCGCAGGCTTTTGGTGCTTCATTGGGAGTATGGTGGTATTTAATGGTATCAGTGATGATTTCAGGGAATCCCCATTTTTCAGCAATTTTTCCACCGATGGCACTGTGATTGCGGCCTGATGTAATGGTTTCCATCAGCAGTTCATCAATGTGTTTGCCCTTCATGTTCTTTTCATAGTTTTCAATAACCTGCGGATGGGCTTCACTGAAGATGACTTTGCCCATGTCGTGGAGCAGGCCGCAGATATAGGAATCATCAACAACTTCATGATTACGGCCGAAGAAGTTCTTTGCCAGGGTGTATGAATAAAAGGCTACGCGGTAACTGTGATCCCACAGCTGTTTCTGGTCAGTATTGGAAGAAGCCAGCCCCTGCATGGTGCCTACAGAGAACAGCAGGTTCCGTACACCGCGGATGCCGACCAGTTTAACGGCGTCATTGATGCTGTGGCAGGGTTTTTCAAGGCTGAATGCGGCAGAGTTAACCAGCTTTAAAAGGTCTGCGGTCAGGGACACGTCATTACTGATGGTAAGGGCAATATCTGAAAGTTTTGAATCCGGATCAGACAGCATGGCGTTGATGCGGGTAATTGATTCCGGGAACTTTGGCAGCGCATCGATGTAGGGCAGTATTTCGTTGAACAGGTCATCAAGATGATCCTGCACTTTGGTATCCAGGGGCAGAATGATGCGGTTGATGGTTTCGCCGTTTTCAGAGAGAACCTGATAGTTTTCTTCTGTCAGACCGATTTTCCGCAGCATCAGTACCATGATGATCAGTCCGAGGCCGGCACCTTCCGAATCATCAAGAATCTGGTTGAAGGCGTCATCAACAGATGAATACTGCTGGGCACGGGCAATTTTATCGTGAATGCGTTTATATTCAAAAACGGTAAGGACACTGTTATTCCGTACTTCCAGCTTCAGCTTGTCACCGGTGGTCTGCACGATGAACTTGATATACAGACCTGCCTGCTTTTGCAACCCCAGATAGTATTTGATGTTGCTCAGGGTATCGTTCTTGAATTTTTTCATACCCCGTTCGTAATCAGACTGTCTGGTAATATCCAGCTGGCTTTCACGGAAATAAATCCGTTTGGTATTGGCTTTCTTTGCGTTGGTAACCAGTTCGCCCAGACAATACACCAGGTATTCCTTCATGTGTTCCTGTCGGGTTTCTACCAGAAATGCAGTAAGTACCTCCGCCATATACTCTTCCATTTCATGGGGGAGGGTATAAGTAGTGACTGACAGTGGAATATTTGCCTGAACGGCTTTCTGTATTTTTGTAATGTCAATCTTGTGAGGAGTATACTCAGCCATACTACTACCATGATAACACGACTTGGGAAAATTGCAATTTTTCGTTGTTTCCGTGATAATTACCGTATGTCCCACTATTTTACCAGTCAGATTCTGGTGCTGGCACTGCTGGTTCCGGTTGTGACCCGCTTTCTTTTTACCCGCTCTGCCCGCATTGATACCATCGTTCTCTTTTCCCCCTTTGCCTTTCTGGTATCAATCCTCAATCTGTTTATCTACGGCATTTCAATGGAAAACCTCCTGCTGGTTGCTATTACCGTATTTGTAGGCCTGATAAACTTCCGGGCACAGCTGCGGTTATTGAGCGGGCTGGTAGTAGATTATTACCGGGGGCCGTTCATTCTGGGATGTGTTGTTTCATGGATTTTCATTGCCGGCGCTGCAGCGCTGATTGTCTGGTTCTGTCCCATTGCAGATTCAAAGCTTTCTGTAAAGGGAAAACTGGCGGAAACCATTACCATTGAAAAAAAAGTGTATACGGGGACTGCCTATGGTGGCCTGCAGGAAAAAACAGATTATTTCAGCGCTCCTGCTGCAGTCGTACACTCCGTGGCTCCCAAAGAAAATGCAGCTGAAACCGTAATTCTGTATCTTCCGGGTATCTGTACCCGTTCAGCTGATTTTCTGCCGGCGATGAATGTACTGGCAGAACAGGGATACCGGGTTCTGAGCGCTGACTTTTCTGTAAAGGACATTCCGTATACCGGCCGCTGGTATGACGCTGCCTGGTGCCGTGATTTTACCATGCGGGTAGTGCGGATGCGGCATGCAGAAGAGTATGCCGCCAAAGTAGAGATGTTCAATGAGAAAAAGGGGCAGGAAGCAGAACTGCTCGTTTCCCTGGCAAAACAGCAGTATCCGGATGCGGAATTTGTTCTGGTATATGACCGGGAAGCAAAAAAGCAGATTGAATGGGCTGTACCTGATGTAAAACATATTCAGATTGATTTAGACGGCTGTGCACTGCTGGCCCTGACAAATCCGCTGGAAGCGCAGCTGATGGATGGAGAGCGGTGGAACCGGTCAAAACGACGTGAGTTCAAGGATCTTCCTTCACAGATTGCCTGGTATATCATCAACTGCCTTGGTTGAAGTGATGTCCATGGTTCAGTAAAATACAGAAATCATCCAACAGGAGTTAAAAAATTGACAGAACAGATTGTGGTAGAGTTTAAGGAAACACCAACGGTATGGCATAAAATCATACCGATGTTTCTGGCTATCGGAGTGATCATAGCAGACCAGATAACGAAACTGCTGGTTATTACCAACATTCCGCTATACACCGTAAAGGCAAGTTTTTTTGGTGACTTCCTGCGCATTGTCCATGTCCGTAACCTGGGAGCAGCGTTCAGTATGGGCGCTACTTTTTCCCAGACCATGCGTGCAGTTGCACTTCTGATTGTTCCGCTGATTGTACTTATCATTGTTATTGGCATTTATTTCCGGAATAACGATTTTTCCGGTTTTCAGCGCTGGATGATCTGTGGTGTTATCGGCGGGGGATTCGGCAATCTTATTGACCGTTTTTTCAGACCTGCCGGTGTAGTAGATTTCATCGACGTTAAATTCTACGGACTGTTTGGATTTGAACGGTTCCCAACGTTCAATGTAGCAGATTCATTCATTACCGTGTGCGGTATCCTGCTGGTAATTTCATTCCTGCATGCCATGAAAAATGAAGGAGCAAAAAAATGAACAAGAAACTGAATTCACTGATTTTTATTGTAGTGGGTACCCTGGTAAATATCCTTATTACCCTTACCCTGATTGCCATCATGATGGTTGTTTCTGCCATGCTGTTCAAGGACAATCCTGAGGTATTCTCGATTATTTCAATGGTTGTTGTTTTGGGTACCCTGCTGGGTTCCATGGTTATCTACCAGAAACTTTCCCTGTGGGTTGTTGAAAAGTTCCATCTGGAAGACAAGCTGGAACCGCTGTGGGGTTCACGCAATAAGAAAAAACCGTACTGAGGGATCCTGAAACAAGTTCAGGATGACGGGTAATTAATAACCGTCTGACATGGCGCGGTTAGCGTCTTTCTGGCACAGTTCCTGGTATACCAGACTGCGGAGTTTCAGCATGTCTTTCCGTTCCTGTGGGAATGGCAGGTTGCGCCAGAAGATACCGCGCAGTTCCTTATCCATACGCTGAACACCATCAGCTTCCTTTGTCATCCACAGAATATAGTCCTGAACGAACAGGTCTTTCAGGTCACCTTTCAGCTTCTGGGATTCAATCCACTGGTAGTACTGTCCGGTAATACCTTCTTCCATCCAGTAATATGATGCCTTTTCCTTTGCTACCTGCCAGCGCAGGTCTGCAACGGCTGAAAGAACGGCAATACGCAGGTTCTTTGGATACATGGGCACAACAATACGTCCGCGGCTGGTGATGCGGTTATAGCGGTCAAAAGGTTCCCAGCAGAAGCCGGTATCACCATAGGTAGGTACCAGAATTACATACGGTACGATGCGGTGTGACTGGTTTTTGTGGATACGGCAGAAAGCGCCCGGATCAAGGGATTCAACCCAGCGCAGTTCTTCCAGAACACATTCGCGGAAACCGGTTCCTTTTGGAATACAGTGATAGAATTCACGGGTAAAGATCGGGAACTGGTTACCCTGACGGCCAACAGTCATTTTTGACATCTGGCGGATGGTACCAAGTTCGGTATATACATCTTCATTGCTGACATCTGCAACAGGATTTACCGTCATCTTCTGCCGGAGGCTGTCATCAATTTCCTTGGCAGCCTGGAATTCCTTCAGGCTGGACTGGATATCTTTATCAATTTTCAGCAGATATTTCATGCGTTCATTGATTTCAGACATGAGTTTGCGCTGGGAATCTGAATAAGGCTGTTTATGAGGTTCATAGCCGATAAGCGGCGGATGGTCGCAGAGAATTTCAATGCGTGACTTCAGTTCTGCTTCTACCATACCACGCTCACCTTCTTTCTGGGTAAGGGTGGCTTCTGCCTGCTGCAGTTTTCCGGAGTTTTTACTGTGCAGCTGCTGCAGACGCTGGGCTTCTTCTGCTGAACCGGGGGTAGGTTTACGGGTAGGGCGGCCTTCATCAGTGGCAGAAAGGGTTACGGCGCCGGTACCAATATCACGGAACCATTCGTCCAAATAGTACACCGGTTCATTCCGGATATTTTCTACGAATGCTGTTGCAAACAGGTCTTTCTGTTCCGGTGAGAACAGGGATGGCAGAACGGCACCGAAGCGCATCAGCATACGTTTGGAAAGGGCAATGCCCGGGTTAGACATTTTGGGAGCCACGGAACGGAGGAAGTCGTAGTAGGCGTTTACCATCTGCTGACGGTATACGGTACGGTCCTTTGCGTCCTGACAGGTTAAGTACTTGGAAAGCAGGTTATGCAGGCGTTGTGCAGATTCATCTTCACCTGACAGGGCAGACTTATAATACGTTGGATCTGAAAATGCAGAATTTTTCTTTTCTGAAAACAACTCAGTAATGGGAGTAAATGCGGTACTGGTCAGATCTACTACAAAGGCCTGGGTAGATACGGGGGCGTCATTTGCAGTTTCGGGTAAGATAGAGTCACTCATATGCTAATTATAGCATCGGTATGAACAGGAAAAAAGGATAGGAATATAAAAAAAGCGGTTCTCTTACGAAAACCGCTTTGAAATCAGTGGAGATGAGGGGACTTGAACCCCTTACCTCTTGCATGCCATGCAAGCGCTCTAGCCAGGTGAGCTACACCCCCATAAGGTATATCTGATATTAGCTGATATCAGATATACACGTCAAGTGGGAGAGATGTCAGCGGGTCATTTTGCGGTAGATGGTCTTGTGAGGACGGTCGGCTTCAGCACCAAGCTGCTTGCGGCGCCATTCTGCATACTCAGACCAGTTACCTTCAAACCAGATAACTTCACTGTTGTTTTCAAATGCCAGGATATGGGTACAGATACGGTCCAGGAACCAGCGGTCATGGCTTACGCAGAGTACGCATCCGGCAAAGTCTTCTACAGCGTCTTCAAGGGCGCGGATAGTAGTAACGTCAAGGTCGTTGGTAGGTTCGTCCAGAAGCAGGACGTTTCCGGCCTGTTTCAGCATCATACCCAGGTTCAGGCGGTTCTTTTCACCACCGGAAAGGACTCCGACCTTCTTTTTCTGGTCAGGACCGCTGAAGTTAAACCATGAACAGTAAGCACGGCTGTTGATTTCACGCAGGGCTCCGTTCAGCGGGCGGCCTTTTTCATCAACGGCACCCAGCTTGATGATGTCCAGTCCGTCAGAAAGCTGTTCCCAGACGGTTTTTTCAGGATCAAGAAGACCGCGCATCTGGTCTACGTATACCAGTTTTACGGTTTCACCAACGCGGATGTTACCACCGTCCGGTTTTTCTCCGCCAGCGGTTCCGTCAAGGCGTTCAACAGTCTGGCCTGCAGCGTCAGCAATCAGGCGGAACAGGGTGGTTTTACCGGCACCGTTAGGACCAACAATACCAACTACAGCACCGGCCGGTACTTTGAAACTCAGGTTTTCAAACAGCAGGCGGTCGCCGTAACCTTTGGTCAGGTTTTCGGCTTCAATTACCAGACCACCAAGGCGGGGACCCTGTGGAATGGTAATTTTGGTATCCTTGATCTGGCCTTTTCCGCTCTGTGCCAGCAGTTCTTCATACCGGGTAATGTGTTCCTTGTGTTTTGCCTGGCGGCCTTTGGCTCCCATGTGGATCCATTCAAGCTCGCGTTTCAGGGCTTTCTGGCGTTCTGATTCGCCTTTTTCTTCCATCTTCAGGCGGTTTTCTTTCTGTTCCAGCCAGCCGGAGTAGTTACCTTTGTAAGGAATACCTTCTCCGCGGTCCAGTTCCAGAATCCAGCCGGCAACGTTATCCAAAAAGTAACGGTCATGGGTTACGGCGATGATGGTGCCGGGATACTGCTGCAGGTGGCGTTCCAGCCAGGCAACGGTTTCGGCATCAAGATGGTTGGTAGGTTCGTCCAGAAGCAGGATGTCCGGTTTCTGCAGCAGCAGGCGGCACAGGGCAACGCGGCGGCGCTCCCCTCCGGAAAGTACGTCTACAATCTGGTCTGGCGGCGGGCAGCGCAGGGCGTCCATGGCCAGTTCCAGCTGGCTGTCCAGATTCCATGCGTCCAGGGCATCAAGTTTTTCCTGAATTTCAGCCTGGCGGGCACACAGTTTGTCAAAATCGGCATCCGGGTCACCAAATGCTTCGTTTACCTTATCAAATTCTTCCAGAAGGGCAACGGTTTCTGCAGCTCCTTCCTTTACGATTTCCATGACGGTTTTTCCGGCGGCAAGTTCCGGTTCCTGTGGCAGGTAGCCCATGGTGTAACCGGGTGCAAGAGTAGTTTCACCGGTAAAGTCGGTATCAAGGCCGGCAAAGATTTTCATGAGGGAAGATTTACCGGAACCGTTTTCACCGATAACGCCGATTTTGGCGCCGTAGTAGTACGAAATACTGATGTCTTTCAAGACCTGTTTGGTACCGTATGCGCGGGATACGGTATCCATGGTGTAAATGATTTTTTTGTCGTCAAAAGTTGTAGCCATGGGGGCAGTATACCATGGCAAGGGGGAGAAAAAAAGGGGCTGAAGGTTGACGAAAAAAAATAAGTGCTGGTACCATTTACATATTAAATTAAGTAAAAGAGAGGAAATTTTATGAAAAAAACGTTGACTTGTATCTTTGCCCTGTGTATGTGTTTGGTGCTGTTTTCATGCGCATCGGCAAAACCACAGGAACAGGCAGCTGCTGCCGAACCGGATTCCGGTGCTTTCAGTTCACTGGGTTTTTCCATTACCACTGACCCGGAAGAGTTTGACCTGCTGTATTACGTATCGCCTGAGATGCGGGAAATTCCGCCGCTGGATAATGACGATGTGGTTGTTACCCAGGCATTTGAACTCCGCCGGGGAAACCTGAAGGGAGAAATCCGCTACAGTCTGTTTACGGATACTGATACCACCGGTACTGATAGTGAACTGCGCTTTGCTGTTATGTCTTTTATGTGTGCCAGTAACATTGCCGGGTATGAAATTCCGCTGGAAAGCATTGCGCTGTATAATCCGGCTGATGTACAGAATGAGTTCAACGCCGATATGGGCTGCACCGTGATGATTCAGAAACCGGTTACGGAATTTGGTGCCGGGTACGACTATGTAGTGTTTGATGCCTTTTATAAACAGGGGCAGGGATTTGTTGTCCGCTCCGTCCTGTTCAACGATCCTGCATTTTTAGGACTTACTCCGCAGGGTGACATGGACTGGACCAGCCCGTTCTGGACCCACTACCACGGCTTTACGTTCGTAGAAAAGGACAGCAACGGGCAGTATATCTGGCCGGAGTACTGAAAACAGCTTTGAATTTTGCTGGTATGGCCCGCCTTGATGCAGATTGCATTTGGGGCGGG
>JAKSTT010000035.1 GCA_024413635.1 Treponemataceae bacterium
GAATACCGCCGTAAATCTGCATCAGTCCCATCATCAGGTACCCAAAGGAAAGAATCCGCAAGCCTCTGCCGCCCAGATATACAACCTGTTCGTAAATGGCAGGATCGGTGGCATCCTGGTTGATAAAGAACGCAATGAACTGTTTGCCGAAAATCAGCAGCAGTAGAACGATGGTACCTGAAGTTCCCAGACACAGCTTTAATGCAGCATTTTCACCGGGCTTAAGGCGTTCCGGTTTCCGTGCACCCAGGTTCTGTCCGATGTACGTAGAGATGGCCAGACCAAAGGTGAAGGCCGGAAGCACGGCAAAACCGTCAACACGCATGATGGCAACGTTTACGGCTGGAACAAAGTCGCCCATCTGATTGGTCAGGCTCTGTACCATAACCAGTGCCAGGGAGAAAATTGCCTGGGTAAGACCTGAAGGCAGACCCAGTTTCAAGGTCTTGGCAATGGTATTCATGTCCGGTTTCAGCATTTTACCGTTCAGGGTAATCATGTCACCCATATAGAACAGGCGGATAAGACAGAGCAGGGCAGAAACAACCTGCGCAATCAGCGTTGCCCAGGCAACACCCTGAACACCCCATCCGCAGTATTTTACAAAGGCAATATCAAGAACAATGTTCAGGCCTGCAGAAACCAGCAGGAAAACCAGCGGATAGAAACTGTCACCCATACCGCGGAGGATACCTGACATGATGTTGTAGAAAGACATGGCGGTCATGCCCAGGAAGAGGATCTTCAGATAGGCAGTAGCCAGGTCCAGGTATTTTTCCGGAGTATTGATGAGAACCAGCATGGGCTCAGAAAGGAAGAACCCGATGATGGAAACGGCAGCACCGGTTACAACAATCAGGGAAATGGAGGTACCGATGGTGATGGAAAGGCGTTCCTTGTCCTTTGCACCAAAGTACTGGGCTACCAGAATACCGGCACCGGTAGAAACGGCAATAAACAGAACCAGAAGCAGGTTTACAATGGGACCTGAAACACCAACGGCAGACAGTGCATCAACGCCGTTATATCCGTTCCGTGCAATGGTACAGTATTTTCCAACTACTACAGAGTCAACTGTTGAATACAGCTGCTGAGCCAGGTTACCAATCAGCAGGGGAATGGCAAATTTCGCAATTGCTTTGGTAGGACTTCCTACCGTCATATCCTGAGCTCCAAAGAGCTTCTTTACATTGTCAAACATGGCGCCCATTGTATCAAAAAAAAAGTCCCCATTCGAGGAGAATGAGGACTTTTCTATACGTTTATACTGCTAACAAATTGTTATTTACTGAGCAGCGGCCCATTCCCAGATGGAAGTTCCTGCTGCATCGGTCGGGTTGTTACGCAGGGTATAAATCCATGACCAGTGGTTTGAATACTGGGTTTCGGTGTATACGCCGTCAAGGTCATAGTCTTCCGGTACCACAATTTTGCTGGTGCCGTCATCGCCCATAACGGTTTTGTACAGGGTCAGCTTGTATTTACCGCTGTCGGTTTCTTCGGTTGTATAGTCAGAAATCAGGTCCTGTTCTACAGAAGTAGTCAGGCGTGGTTCACCTTCGGTCAGGATGTTGAACAGGCGTACACTGCAGTCAGCGGTGCGTACGGTGGTATCGTCGTCAGCCTGAACCAGCCAGATGGCGGTCCGTGAATGTCTGATTGATTCCAGTTCATCATCGGTAGGAGTTTCTCCACCGCGGGCATCAGCAACATCAAGGGCAGGACAGTTGATCATGGCAGCATCAAACAGGTCCGGGTAGTTGATGATCATGCGGGTAGTCATGTAGCCGCCGGCAGAACAGCCGGAAACGTAAATTTTCTTAATCCGTTTGTCTTTTACCACTTCCATGATTTCATCATGGGCAGCTTCCAGAAGGCCGTCTTTCTGGGCGTAGTACCAGGTATCCGGAGCCTGGAATGCCATAACGTGGGCACCGCCGAAAATCTTCTGGGCATCGTCAGTAGCCCATGCTACGGTACCGCGGTTTGCCAGCATCTGTGCAACGTTGTTTCCTGATGAGGCAAAGTCGCCTTCGCCGTTTCCATGGAACCATACGATCAGGGTATCAGCTTTTCCGGCATCAAGGAACTGGTAATTGATTCCTTTGGAACCGGTAACGGATTCAAAACGGAATGTTTCAATATCGGCAACAGTGTTATATGGAACAGAAACAGTTCCCTGGTATGCAGCATCAAGAACATTTCCCTTGGCATCAGTCAGGGTTACCGGGGTGTTCTGGGTAATGGTGTAGTCCAGTACCACAGGAATATTGCGGGAACCCGGATACAGGTACGAAAGGGTAGCACCGGTAGCCTGATCCAGATACAGGCATACGCTCTGTCCGATGGTTTCTACTTTAACAACGGTGCGGTCAGATTCACCGATGCCGAAACTCATCTGGTCGGCAGGGATATACTCCGGATTTGAAGCCTTTGCGTGAACGGTAAAGGTGTCAGCAGTTACACCTTCTGCACGGAAATTCTTTCCATAATCAATGATGATCATGCTGACAACCTGTCCGGCATCAGTAACGGTACCACACAGGGCAGCGGTGGGTGCGCAGTCTGCAGCGGTTACGGGAACCGAGGTACATGCAGTGAAAACCATGCTGGCAGCAATCAGCAGGGCACACAGTGCAAGAGCAGCTTTTTTTGTCTTCATACTTTTTGTCTCCTCCATATAATGACGTTAAGTATGACTTAATTGTACGGGTGCTGTCTGTGTGGGGCTTATATCATCAGGTGATTTTTACATGGAAATACTGTTTTTTAACTTTTTGGAAAAATATTAATAAATTGTGCACAATCTATTGACAAGAAAAAATATAAATTGTATACAATGTAAATGTAAATTGATTGTACGCAATCAATAAATCAGACCGCGAAACCCGTCGGGCAGCGGACAGCGAATTACAGGCGGTTGGATGGAAAAAGGACCAGTGCCAACCAGTTAAGGAGTCAAAGATGAACTTTTATGATCTCAGTGTAGAAAAAGCAGACGGAACCCAGTACCAGCTTTCAGAATGCAAAGGCAAAGTAGTAGTTGTTGTAAATACCGCTACCGGCTGTGGTTTTACCCCTCATTACAAACCACTGGAAGCAATGTATGAAAAATACCATGACCAGGGTTTTGAAATCATCGATGTACCATGCAATCAGTTTGCCGGTCAGACCCCTGGTACTGACGAAGAAATCCACGAATTCTGCACCCTTAAATACAAGACCCAGTTCCCTCAGATGAAAAAGGCTGATGTTAACGGCGAAACTGCTATCCCACTGTTCAAATTCCTGAAAGAAAAGAAAGGCTTTGAAGGATTCGGACGTGGTGTTCAGTCCCTGGCTATGGGAGCCATGCTGAAAAAAATCGACCCGGACTACAAAAACAATGCTGAAATTAAATGGAACTTTACCAAATTTGTAGTTAACAAAGAGGGCGAAGTTGTGGCAAGATTTGAACCAACCCAGAGCATGGATGATCTGGAAAAACTGGTAGCAAACCTGATGTAACATGAAAAACGGCAGGTATCGGGAAACCGGCCTGCCGGATTTGTAAGGAGTACCTGCAATGGCAACTGTTGATATCGCAATTATTGGAACCGGTCCTGCCGGTCTTGAAGCAGCACTGACTGCTACTGTCCGCAATAAATCAATCCTGCTTTTTGGCAGCCGTGACTTAAGCCAGAAAGTAGAAAAAGCCCATACCGTTCAGAATTACCTGGGACTTCCAGCTGTTTCCGGAGAAGCAATGCAGAAAGCATTTGCTGATCATCTGGCCTCACTGAACGTAGAAATCACTGAAGATCACATTATGGCTGTTTTCCCCATGGGAAAATCCTTCTCCCTGCAGGGCCATAAGGATATGTATGAAGCCAAGACCGTTATTCTTGCCGGCGGCATGAGTGTTTCAAAACCATTCCCCGGTGAAAACGAAAACCTGGGCCGTGGTGTCAGTTACTGTGCCACCTGTGATGGCCCGCTGTACCGCAAGAAGACCGCCATCATCATCGGCTACAGTCCGAAAGAAGAAAGCGAAGCCCAGTTTATGGGTGAAATTGCAGAAAAGGTATACTATCTGCCGCAGTACGAAGGCGACATGTCCCTGGGTGAACGGGTAGAAGTGCTGAAGGGCTATAAACCCACCGCCATCGAAAAAGGCGAAAACTGCATGCGTCTGGTGGCAGAAACTGCAGAAGGTACCAGAAATGTTGAAGCAACCGGTATCTTTATTCTGCGCGAAGACATTGCTCCCGGCCAGCTGATTAACGGCCTTGCCATGGAGAAAAATGCCGTAGCCGTAGACCGCCACATGCGTGCCAGCATTCCCGGCGTGTTTGCTGCCGGTGATATTACCGGTGCTCCCTATCAGTACATTAAAGCCGCCGGCGAAGGCAACGTCGCTGCCCTTTCTGCCGTTGAATATCTGGCAAATCTGAATAAGTGAGTAAGTAAATGAGTGAAACCTGTTCCTATGATGCCCTGAAACTGGAAAACCAGCTGTGTTTTCCACTGTATGCTGCTGCAAAGGAAGTTGTCCGTCTGTATAAACCGCTGCTTGATGATCTTGATATGACGTACACCCAGTACATCACCATGATGGTATTGTGGGAACATAAAGAGCTCTCGGTAAAGGAGCTGGGAAGTCATCTGTTTCTGGATTCCGGAACCCTGACTCCCCTCCTGAAAACCATGGAGGCAAAAGGCTGGGTAACACGCTGCCGTTCAAAAGAAGATGAACGGGTGCTGAATGTATCAGTTACTGATGCCGGAGAAGCCTTAAAGGATAAAGCGGTTCACGTTCCTGAACAGATTGCCGGTTGTGTTCCCCTGGAACCACAGGAAGCCATGGAACTGTACCGTCTGCTCCACAAAATCCTGGGAAAATGATAGAGTACCCCCATGACTGCTATTAAAGAAAACCGTTTCTGGAGCTTTGTTATCGTAAGTATTGTGTATGCCGTCAGTACCGTTGTGGGAATTGCGGTGTACGGAGCTGCTCCCGGCGACTACCGGTTACGTCTTTTGATTGCTGATGTTGTGGCTACTGTGGTGACGTTTGCATTCAGCGTCCTGTTGGGCAATGCCTCTGTGTATGACCCCTATTGGAGTGTTCAGCCGCTGGTAATCCTGGCCTGCTGTTCTTACGCCGGAGAAATGAACCTTTTGGGCTGGCTGCTGCTGGCTGCCGTTTTCTACTGGGGTATCCGCCTTACCATGAACTGGGCATATACCTTTGCCAACCTGAACGCTCAGGACTGGCGGTATACCATGCTCAAGGAAAAAACCGGTATTTTTTATCCCTTCGTCAATTTTGTCGGAATCCATATGTTTCCGACACTGGTTGTGTACCTTTGCGTACTGCCGGCTGTTGTTGCCATCAATGAAGGTTTTACCTTTGCCTGGCCCTGTCTGTTTTTCATTGCACTTTCATTCTGCGCTGCCACCCTGCAGCTTTTTGCAGACCGGCAGATGCACTCTTACCGCAGAAACCGTAATGGTCCCTTTAATCTGAACGGACTGTGGAAGTATTCCCGTCATCCCAACTATCTGGGAGAAATCCTTATGTGGTGGGGTATTGCCGGAGCTGTTATCTGCACAAATCCTTCATACTGGAGTCTGGCACTGGGGGCCTTCATCAACACCTGCATGTTCCTGTGCATCAGTATTCCGCTGGCAGATGGCCGGCAGTCAAGAAAAGAAGGTTTTGCAGAGTACAAGGCAAAAACCCATACTCTGCTGATTCTTCCGGTTAAGGACTGAGATTCAGCCTAACCAGTTTTTTAAGTCATTTTCGGCCTGTGCAGCTAAAGAGCCTTTAATTGCCAGGCCTTTTTTTATGTCTGCTGCGGGAACCAGTGATTTCAGGTCAGCTTCACTGGTACCCATTCCACTGCCTTCATTGGTGCAGAAAGGAAACAGTTCCTTTCCAGTTACGTCTGCACTTTCAAGGAAGGTGGCAACCGGCATGGGGAACGTGCCGCACCAGCAGGGATAGCCCAGAATGATGCGGTCATATCCGCTCAGGTCCGGTACCGGATTTTTCAGTGCAGGGCGGGCATTCTGCTGTTTTTCGGCCACAGCCTGCGCTACACATTCCTTGTAATTTTCAGGATACCGGGTAGCGGGGGCAATTTCATACAGATCGCCGTCAGTTATCTGCTGTGCAAGCTCTGCAGCAATGGTGGTATTTCCTTTATCAATGTGCCTGATGCCGTCTGGAAAATAGTTTTCGCCGGTGTGGCTGAAATATGCTACCAGTGTCTTCATCTATATCTCCTGTTAATGCAGACCGATTTCTACGGTCATGTCAGATGCCACATTCACAATGAATTTTGACATATCACTGGGGATGCCGCCGGTGTAGCCGCTGAAACCATAGGGCTCCTTCGGCATTTTCAGCACATTAAGGTCCATCTGGCCGTTTTCATTCAGGTCCTGCAGTACCATGATAATATAGGGACCGTCTTCCACTGTAAGTTCAAGGGAACATTCTTTGGCTTTTTTCTCCGGGGTAGCAGTTGCGGTGGCAGCTGCCTCGGTGGTCTGGGTACCTTCGGCTGCCAGATAGGCTGCAACATAAATAGGCCCGGTCTTTTTAATGTCGGTAACCTTTACGGTAACTTTCCTGCTTTCTGCATAAGCACAGCATGCCAGCACCAGAGCGGTCAGACAGCAGGCCAATTTCTTAATAAACATCAATACTCTCCTTCACTGTACTGTAGTATAACGCTGCATTCTGGTGCTGTCTGTACTTACTGGCGGAGGGTCGTAATCTCCCGGGCTTTTTCCGTAACCTTTGCAGCCAGAGTTGCAGCATCGGCTTTGTTTTCGCTGATGATGCGGACAAAGACAGATCCTGCAACAACGGCTTCTACGTAAGAAGCCAGCGCATTGCTCTGCTCTCCGTTGGAAATACCGAAACCGCCGTACACCTTGCTGCCGCCGGCTCCTACTTTTTTCAGGAAGTCCAGGGTGCTCTGGTCAATGGTGGTGTTGGTCCCCGTAATACCGGCGCGGAGGGCTGCGTAGATGTAGGGGAAGCCTGCATTGGCAAGTTTTGCCAGGCGTTCATCGCTCATACTGGGGGCTGCTACCGGAATGTTCACCATACCGTTGGCCTTGCAGGCTGCCGTTAAGCCTTCATCGTGGTCAAAGGGAAGGTCCGGAATAATCATGCCTTTAACGCCCGCTGCTGCAGCTTTTTTGCAGAAGTTTTCAATGCCGGGGGTGTAAATCAGGCTGCCGTAACTCATCAGGTAGATGGTGGTTTCCGGAAACTCTTTATGCAGTTTTTCTATGAAGGCAAGACCGTCAGCGGTGCGGTATTTCCGCTCCAGTACTGTGGTACAGGCGTCCTGGATGGCAGGACCGTCGGCACTGGGGTCGCTGAACGGCAGCTGGATTTCAAGTATATCGGCGCCACCGGCAACTAAGGCACGGGCAGCTGCCAGTGAAAGTTCATCGGTAGGGAAGCCGGCTACCAGGTGGCTCATTAACTGTATCTTTTCCATAAAAATAGTTCCTTCCTTAATTATCCATAATCTTTGAGCTGTGGATTTCGCTGTCGCTTTCAAGGCGTTCAACTTCGGCCTTTAAGAAGTCAATCCATTCCTGCTTGCGGAATACCGGGCTGGTAATGAACAGGTCTTTGTCTCCGCGGCCGCTCATGTTGATGATAACGGCTTTGTCTTTTGGCAGCTCTTTTGCAATCTTCATGGCTGCAGCGCCTGCATGGGCACTTTCCATGGCAAAAAGAACGCCTTCATTCCGGGCAAAGAACTGAATGGCTTCAAGGGCTTCTTTATCAAGAATGGACGTAAACTCAATGCGGCCGGAAGCTCCCAATGCTGCCAGCTGCGGCCCGATTCCCATGTAATCAAGACCGGCGCTGATGGAACGGGTAGGCAGGGCCTGACCATCGTCATCAAGGAGGAACCGGCTTTTGTACCCCTGTACGATTCCTTCACGGCTGGCATTGCCGGTCATGCGGCTGGCGTTTTCTCCCACACCCGGTCCGATACCGCCTGCTTCTGCACCGATAAGTCGGGGTTCTTTCTGGTCAATGAAGGGTGCAAAGAATCCGATGGAGTTTGATCCGCCGCCAACACAGGCAACCATGGCGCCAATATCAATGCCCCGTTCTTTTGCCTGCTGCTGTACTTCATAGCCGATAACGCTCTGAAATTCGCGGACAATATCCGGGAACGGTGCGGGGCCCAGTGCTGAACCCAGTACGTAGTGGGTGGTGTCAGGATGTGCTGCCCAGTCACGCATGGCTTCGTTTACGGCATCTTTTAAGGTGCGGCTGCCGGATTTAACGGCGTGCACTTTGGCACCGTACATTTCCATGGTGGCAACGTTGGGCTGCTGGCGTTTTACGTCAATTTCACCCATGTAGATGGTGCAGTCCAGCCCCAGTTTTGCACAGGCAGCTGCAGTGGCAAGACCATGCTGTCCGGCACCGGTTTCTGCAATGACGCGTTTTTTGCCCATGCGTTTGGCCAGCAGACACTGACCTATGGCATTGTTGATTTTATGGGCACCGGTGTTGGCAAGACCTTCCAGCTTGATGTAGATCTGGGCGCCACCCAGAAGCTTTGTCGCGGTGGGGGCAAAGTACAGCGGCGTTTCGCGGCCGATGTAATCCCGCCGGATTACTGCCAGTTCATCCAGGAAGTCTTTGTCGTTCATGTATTTTTTGAAGGCAACTTCAAGTTCATCAAGGGGGCGGCGGAGCACTTCTGCTACGTATTTGCCGCCATAATTGTCAAAAAAGCCGTCAGTTGAATAGGTCATTTCCGTACCTCGGTAAGTTCTGTAAACAGTTTCTGTATTTTTGCCGGATCTTTTACGCCCGGTTCTTTTTCCAGTCCGCTGGAAATATCAATCAGTTCAGGAGCACAGCCGGTAATTACTCCGGCAACGGTTTCCGGTGCCAGCCCGCCGGCCAGCCACAACTTCTGTTTTGCAGCAATTTTTGCTACCAGGTGTTCTTCTACCCGTACTCCGGTGCCGCCAAGAAGTCCGTCAACTTTTGCATCAACAAGAATCCTCGGTTCTCCCAGTTTGCGGAGCATTTCCAATTTGTTCAGGTCTTCTTCATCGCGTACCGGAACTGCACAATAGTGGGGCAGGTGACGCAGTGTTTCATCCTGCAGGAACTGCAGGGCAACTTCATAGCCGTGAACCTGGATTACGTCAAAAACGCCTTCCTTCAGCAGTTTCTGAGCCATAAGACCTTCTTTGCTGTCGGTTTCCGTGATTACGGCAACGGTTTTTACGCCGGTCCGTTGTTTCAGTGCCACAACATCAGCCTGGATGGCCGCCATGCCTGCAGTAACATCCCGGGAACTTCTGCTGCAGAAGATAAAACCCAGAAAATCTGCTCCCAGTTCAGCGGCCAGTGTTGCATCTGCCATGTTGGTGATGCCGCACACTTTTACCAGTGGCCGGGGCGCTCCATCTTTCAGGGGACCGGCAGTTACCAGGCTTTCAAAGAACCGGGAGTGGTCAGACGGTTTCCCGCCGACAAAACCCTGTACCAGGGCGCTGGCTTCTGCCGGGTTCCGGGCAGCAGCTTCTCCCAGGAGTAGTCCTGAAAATCCCAGGGAACCGGCAAAGTCTGCAGCTTGTGGAGTGCGGATACCGCTTTCAAACACTACCCGGGCATTGTCCCCCAGAATAGCCTTGATTTTTCCCAAAACCTTGCTGGGGGCCAGCAGGTCAATGGAAAAATTTGAAAGGTCGCGACAGTTTACACCGCACACAATGGTATCTGCCGGCACTGCCTTGGCAACCAGTTCCAGTTTTTTAATATCATCTGCCAGTTTCAGCTCTACCAGGGCGGTAATGCCTAAATCACGGCAGCGCTGAGCCATGGCAACAATACGTTCTGCATCAAGAATGCGGGCAATGAGCAGTACGGCATCGGCTCCGCACCGGTAGGCTACATCAATTTCATCTTCATGAATGAGGAAGTCTTTCCGGAGAACTGCTGCCCTGGTGCCCACTGCTTCCGTTACGGCCATCAGGTCTTTCAGGCTTCCCTTGAACCAGTGCTCTTCTGTCAGGACAGAAATGGCAGCGGCTCCTGCGGTTACGTAACTCAAGGCTGTGGCCGCAGAATCCAGGTCCGGGGCAATATCGCCCTTACTGGGGCTTGCCCGCTTTACTTCAAGAATAACGCCTTTCTGCGGCAGAAACGGCACCACGGGACGGCTTCTTTCAGCGGGAACTGCAAATCCCATTTCCAGTCCCCGGTCAGCCAGGTCTACCTTCCGCTGCTCAACGATGGTATCAAGAATGTTCATGCGGCACTGATCTCTTTGGAACAGGCAACAATTTCGTTCAGTTTTGCAAGGGCCTTACCGCTGTCAATGGACTCTTTAGCCATGTCAAAACCGTCTTTCAGGGTTTTAGCCTTGCCGCTGATGTACAGGAGGCCGCCTGCGTTCAGACAAACGGCAGCTTTAATGGTAGGTCTGCCGCCGCCGTTCAGTACATCAAGGGCCAGCTGGGCATTTTCTTTACCGTTGCCGCCGTACAGTTCGGTTTCATCCATGCCGGTAAGACCGAATTTTGCAGGATCAATGGTATAAGCGTATTCTTTACCGTCAGCGTTAATCTGGTAGGCGTGGGTAATGGCACAGGGCGAAATTTCGTCATAGCCGTCTTCGCTGGCAATAACCAGTACCCGTTTTGCACCCAGCTGTTTTGCTGCATGGGCATAGGTTTCAAGCAGGTCCATGGAGTATACGCCCAGCAGTTCGTATTCTGCATTGGCGGGGTTTAAGAGGGGGCCCATAATGTTCATGATGGTTTTAATACCCAGCGCCTTGCGGACCGGAGCTGCAAAACGCATGGCAGAATGATATACGGTGGCCATGAGGAAGCCGAATCCGCTTCTGTTAACCAGTTCGCAGGTTTTTTCCGGGCTTGCCATAATATCAATGCCCAGGGACTCATAAAAGTCTGCAGAACCTGATTTGGAACTTACGGCGCGGTTTCCGTGTTTGGTAACGGTAAGGCCGCAGCTTGATGCAACCATGGCAGAAAGGGATGAAATATTGAATGAACCTTTGCCGTCACCACCGGTACCAACAATTTCTGCATTGTCATGGAACTGTACGGGAAGCGGTTTCTTTACTTTCAGCAGTGCTTTTGCAAAACCGACGATTTCGCTTACTGCCGGTTTCTTGCAGGCAAGACCGGTAAGAACAGCAGCGGTAATGCGTTCATCAAGGGTACCGTCGGCCAGATTGTCCATGAAGCGGGCAGCCTGATCTTCTGATAAGTCAGTTCCGGAGATAATGGTGTTCAACAGGTCATTAACCGGCAGATTATCCCGGCGGTAGTTCAGGAATGCGCGGAAAATGTCATCCCCAGCCTTGCTGGCAATGGATTCCGGATGGAACTGAACGCCTTCAATGCACATGGTCTTGTGGCGGATACCCATAATGTCGCCGTCCTGGGCGCGGGCAGTAATTTCAAATTCATCACTCAAGGTTGATTCATCAATAACCAGCGAATGGTACCGGGTAAAACTGCCCGATTTACCGATGATACGGAAAAGACCGCGGCCATCGGTTTTCATTTCTTCTACAACACCGTGGCGGATGTACTTTGCCTGTACGATTTTTGCACCAAAGGCTTCTCCGATGGCCTGGTGTCCAAGGCAGACACCCAGAATCGGGATTTTGCCGGCAAAGTATTTAATGGCTTCAATAGAAACGCCTGCTTCTGAAGGTGTTCCCGGACCGGGGCTGATTACCAGGCGGCTTGGGTTCATTGCTTCAATTTCTGCAACGGTGATTTCCTTTGAACGTACTACGGTAACGTCTTCTGCGGCCAGACGCTGCAGGCTCTGAACTACGTTGTATGTAAAACTGTCGTAATTGTCGATAACAAGAATCATTTTTTAACTCCTTCAATAACGGCGCGCAGGGCTCCCAGTTTTTCGTTGGTTTCTTCCCATTCGCGGTCCGGGTTACTGTCGTAGACGATACCGCCACCGGCCTGCAGGCTCCAGGTGCTGTCCTGCTTTAAGGCACAGCGGATGCCGATACAGAAGTCCAGGTCGCCGTTGGTCTGCAGGTACCCTACTGCACCTGCGTAGAACCGGCGGCGTACTTTTTCAAGGCGGCTTAAAATCTGGATGGCAGAAATCTTAGGACTGCCTGATACGGTTCCTGCAGGGAATGCAGAACGCAGTACCTGAATCTGCTTGAAGTCAGACCGTACTTTTCCCTGTACATCACTTACCAGGTGCATTACGTGGCTGAAGTATTCGCAGTCCATGTAGCGGGTAACTTCAACGCTGCCCGGTTCGCAGACACGGCCCAGGTCATTGCGTGCCAGGTCAACCAGCATCAGGTGTTCGCTTTTTTCTTTAGGATCGCTCAGCAGGTTTGCTTTTAATGCTTCATCTTCGTCAGGAGTTGCACCGCGGCGGCGGGTACCTGCAATAGGACGGATGGACGCAACGCCTTCGCGTACGCGTACCAGGCTTTCAGGGCTTGAACCAACCAGCTGACGGTCGCCAAAATCAAGATAGAACAGGTAAGGGCTTGGGTTTACGCTGCGCAGGCGGCGGTAAATTTCCATAGCACTGTTTTCACATTCCAGCTGCAGGCGGCGACTTGGTACTGCCTGGAAAATGTTACCGGCAACAATTTCTTTTTTCAGTGCCAGAACTTTATCCTTATATTCCTGTTCGCTCCGTTCCAGATCAGTAATGGTGCGTACCGGCATTGGATCTTCCGGTGCAGAAAGATAGCTGAAGTCCAGGTCATTCAGGCGTTTTACCAGCCCATCAACGGCCTTTTTCAGGTCAATCTGGTGTTCAATGTAGTTAAGCCCGAAAATGTGCAGGGTTTCAGTAAAGTGGTCAAAAACAATGTATACGTGGCCAACAATGAATTCGCTTTCAGGAATTTTCAGTTCATCGGTCTGAGGTGCCAGGGTGATGGTGTCACAGCGGGCACAGAACTCGTATCCCAGATACCCTACGCCGGATGCAGGAACCGGAATGTCTTTGGCAGGCAGTTCGTTTTCCTGGGCAACGTAGAGCAGGGCATCAAGAATGTCCGGGGTATGGGGAACGGTTGAACCGGGGGCAATCATTTCGATTTTTCCGCCGGCACTTTCGGCTGTCAGGGCGGTAAAGGGAACGCGGCGGCCGTCAATCATGAAAGCAATGCCTTCATCATCCTGTAATATATGGAAGGCTTCTTCGGTCATCAGAATTGAGTAGCGTTCTTTACCCATGTTGAAACGGGCACTTTCAAGAACAACCCGGGCTCCGATTTTACGGGCAAGACTGAATGGGGTATAGCGGTCACTGGGAAGTGAAATGTACACGCTGTCGTTACGTTTTATCATGGTATATCTTTTCTCCTGGATCATGTTACTGTTAGTAGTAACGTATTGTTACTATAAACAGTAACATTGCTACTGTCAATAGTAACAAAATAAAAAACCAGCACTATTTGTCCGGTAAAACTTTAATTATACTAAAATACTTTACTAAAATTAAAGAATTATATTTACAAATACTGCAGAGATTGTTATATTGTTAAAGTAATTTATATTACGAGAGGTTGTGAAAATGAAAAAAACAATGAGAGTTGCAGCCTTAGCTGCATTTGTTGTACTCGCTTCCGTTGTTATGCTTACCGGATGTTCCAAGAAGTCAGCAACAATGAAAATCGGTGGTGTTGCTCCACTTTCTGGCGCCGTAGCTGTTTACGGTGTTGAATGCAAAAACGGTATTGATCTTGCTATTGCAGAAATCAATGCTGCTGGCGGTATCAACGGCCAGATGGTTGAATTTGTTTGTGAAGATGATGAAGGCGATGCTGCAAAATCAGTAAGTGCCTATAAAAAACTTATTACTAAAGACGGAACCAGACTGATCATCGGTTCTCTGACTTCAGGCTGTACCATTGCCATTACCAGTCAGGCTCAGGCAAACAAAGTACTGCAGATTGCTCCTGCTGCAACTGCACCTGCTGTTACCGATGCCGGTAACTACGTATTCCGTACCTGTTTCATTGACCCGTTCCAGGGCCGCGTAGGTGGTAAATTCTCTTATGAAAACCTGGGCGCTACAAAAGCTGCCATTCTGTACGATATCGGTAATGACTACTCTGTAGGTCTTATGGAAAACTTTGTAGCTGAATTCACCAAACAGGGTGGAACCGTTGTAGCTTCTGAATCATACGGTACCGGTGAAAAAGACTTTAACGCCATCATCACCAAAGTTAAGGCTGCAAACCCAGACGTTGTATACCTGCCGGACTATTACTCAACTGTAGCACTCATTGCAAAACAGCTGCGTGCACAGGGTGTTGATACTCCTATCGTAGGTGCAGACGGTTGGGACGGACTGACCGAAAACGCCGGTGATGAAGTTCTGAACGGTTACTATTCTAACCACTATGCAGAAGACTCTGATGCTCCTGCAGTACAGAAATTCGTAGGAAACTTCAAGGCTAAATACGGCAAGAACCCTAACGCTTTTGCTGCACTGGGATATGACTCAATGTACATGCTGAAAGATGCCATTGAAGCTGCCGGTTCTACCGATGCAACCAAAGTACGCGATGCCCTTGAAAAAACCAATGCTGACTACGTAACCGGTCACATCAAGTTTGACGAAAAACGCAATCCTATTAAATCTGCCGTAATGGTTAAGATGGTTAAGGACGGCGACAAACTGTCACAGGCTTACGCTGCTACCGTAACTATCGACTAAGCAGCGTACCGGATACTGCTGATTGTCCAATGGGGGGCACACTTCAGGAGAGGTGTACCCCTTTTGTTATTTATTGGTAGTATACTGAATCTAAAAAAATGGAGGAAAAGTAATTGGATACCTTTTTAAAGCAGCTGGTAAACGGGCTTTCCCTGGGAAGTATTTATGCACTGATTGCCCTTGGGTATACCATGGTCTACGGTATCGTCAAACTGATTAACTTTGCCCACGGCGATGTTATGATGGTTGGTGCCTATACCGGTTATTTCATTCTGCGTGCCATGGGTGCAACTCCTGTTGGTTTAAGCTGCGCATTTCTGGGAGCAATGGTTGTATGTTCCCTGTTAAGTCTGTTGATTGAACGGTGTGCCTACCGTCCGCTGCGTTCTGCTCCCCGCCTTAATTCCCTCATCACCGCCATTGCGGTGGAATTGATCCTGCAGAACGGTATGCGTGTCCTTCCCTTTATCGGGCCTAATCCACGGCAGTTCCCTACCATGGATACCCACGTATTTAATCTGAAAACTGCATCATTCCCCAACGGATTGATTTCAATTTCAAATATCCAGCTGATTGTCATCATTTCTTCAGCTGTCTTAATGCTGGTACTGAATTACGTCATCAACTACACCAGAACCGGCCGCTCCATGCGTGCAGTAAGCTACGATATGGGAGCTGCCAGCCTGATGGGTGTCAACGTTAACAGAACCATTGCCATCACATTCGTCATCGGTTCCATTCTGGCCGGTGCCGGTGGTGTTCTGTATGCCACCGCCTATCCGCAGATTGACCCGACCATGGGATACATTCCCGGGTTAAAGGCTTTCGTTGCTGCCGTTCTTGGCGGTATCGGTTCTGTTCCCGGCGCCATGCTTGGTGGTGTCATTCTGGGTATTGCAGAAACCATGACCAAGGCATACATCTCTTCCCAGTATGCAGATGCCATTTCGTACTGTATCCTGATTGTCATTCTTCTGGTTAAACCTACCGGTCTTCTGGGATCAAAGAAAGTAGTCAAGGTATAAGGAGGCTGATGATGAAAGATAAATTCGTACGTAATTCACTGATTCTTACGGCAATTGCTGCCGGCTGTATCATCATCCCTGCTGCACTGATCCAGCTGAAAACCTTCTTTTTTGATTTTCCCATCGGTATTGATGCCTACTGGGCACAGGTTCTGACTCTTGCCGGAGTAAACGCCATCATGGCATTAAGCGTAAACGTAGTATGCGGTATTACCGGTCAGCTGAGCCTTGGACAGGCTGGTTTTCAGGCCATCGGCGCCTATGCCGTCATCCTGCTTACCAACAACGCCCACGTTCCCCTTGCCATCAGCATTATCCTTGCAGGCCTCATTGCCGCTTTCTTCGGCTTTCTCATCGGGTTCCCTACCTTAAAGCTGGAAGGTGACTATCTGGCCATTGTAACCCTTGCTTTTGGTGAAATTATCCGCGTAGTCCTCCTGAACCAGAAATCCTGGACCGGCGGACCAAACGGTATCCAGTTCAGCACCGTATTTACTGCCAGCCTTGACTGGGGTGCCATGGTTGCCTACGTTTCCGTTATCGGCGCTCTGGTCCTCATCGTTGTATTCCTGCAGAACTTTCTCCGCTCAACCTACGGCCGCGCCATTATGGCTGTCCGCGAAGACGAGATTGCTGCCAACAGTTCCGGTATCAGCGTATTCCGCTACAAGATGATCGGCTTTGTTATCGCTTCATTCATCGGTGGTATCGGCGGTGCCCTGTACGCTCCGTTAATCGGCTTTGTAAAACCGGATCTGGCTTCATTCAACAACTCGGTTAACCACCTGATCTACGTTGTTCTTGGCGGTATGGGCAGCACTACCGGTGCAATCCTTTCTGCCTTTGTCCTGACAATCCTTCAGGAACTGCTCCGCTTCCTGCGCGACTACCGCCTGCTTATCTATCCGCTGATTCTTATCTGCATGATGCTCTTCAGACCTCAGGGACTTCTGGGAACTGCAGAACTGTGCTTCTTTAAGATTCCGGATTACTGCAAGGCTGTTGGCCGCTGGTTCAGAAAACTGTTCAAGAAAAACGGGAAGGAGGCTGCATAATGGCTGAAGAAAAACGCGAATTACTGCTTCGGGCAAAAGATATTTCCATTGTATTCGGCGGTCTCCGTGCCGTTTCAAACTTTTCCCTTGATCTGTATGAAGGAGAACTGATTGGTCTTATTGGACCCAACGGTGCCGGTAAAACCACCGTTTTCAACATGCTGTCCGGTGTGTATAAGCCGACGGAAGGTACCATTTCTTTTGTAGATAAAAACGGCAATATCGAAATCATCAATAAAAAGACTCCGGCTCAGCTGAACCGGCTGGGTATTGCGCGGACGTTCCAGAATATCAGGCTGTTTTCTGCCATGACGGTGCGTGACAACATCAAGATTGCCCTGCATCAGAGCAGAGGTATCAATCCTGTTGATGTACTGTTCCGCACTAAGAAGTTCCGCAATGATGAAGAGATGATGAACGAAAAGGCCATGCATCTTCTGAAACTGTTCCATCTGGAAGGCAAGGCTGACGATCTTGCCCGGAATCTGCCCTACGGTGAACAGCGCAAGCTGGAAATCTGCCGCGCCCTTGCTTCGGGCCCCAAACTGCTGCTTCTTGATGAACCGGCAGCCGGTATGAACGGTCAGGAAACGGAAGAACTGATGAACATGATTTCCTTTATCCGTAAGGAATTCAATCTGACGGTCCTGCTGATTGAACACGATATGAAACTGGTTATGGGAATCTGTGAGCGGCTGATGGTTTTGAACTACGGCAGCATTATTGCTTCCGGCACTCCGGCAGAAATCCAGAGTGACCCGACGGTTATCAAAGCCTATCTTGGTTCCGGCTATGAACAGATTGCAGGAGGGGAAGAATGAGCATGCTTGAAGTAAAGGATCTGGTTGTTTCCTACGGTGCCATTAAAGCGCTGCGTGGAATCAGCTTTACGGTAGAACAGGG
>JAKSTT010000036.1 GCA_024413635.1 Treponemataceae bacterium
CCTTCGCTACCGATAATCAGGTCCAGTGATTCACCGGGAACAAATTCTGCAGCAGTTTTGGTGTACTGGGTCTGAGCCAGATGGGGCAGAATATCAGAAATACACAGAACAGGGTCAGCGGAATCTTCACCGATGCAAACGTTTACGGTGGTTCCGTCGGTTTTGCATACTACACCGTGGATAGCCAGTGGAATGGTCAGCCACTGGTATTTTTTGATGCCGCCGTAGTAATGGGTATTCAGATATACCAGGAAATCTTTTTCGTAAATCGGGTTCTGTTTGATGTCAAGGCGGGGAGAGTCAATGTGGGCGCCAAGAATATTCATACCTTTTGCAATATCATCAGATCCGATGGCGAACAGGGCAATGGCTCTGTTCATGTGGGTTACGTATACCTTGTCACCAGGTTTTACGGTGTCACAGGTGTTTACGTCTTTGTATCCGTTGGCTTCTGCCTGGCGGATAATTTCGGCTACGCATTCCCGCTCGGTTTTTCCGTTGTCAAGAAATGCCTTGTAGTCGTTGACCAATTTGTCGTTCATATAGTTTCTCCTTCCTTAATTGGTAAATCCTATTTCAGCAAGGGCTGTTTCTGCTTCCGTAATTTCATCGTAGGGCATGGTAAAGTCTTTGTAGATGATGCTGTTTTCGTGTGCTTTTCCTAAAAGCAGGACGATATCTCCTGCGCCGGCCAGAGAAAAAGCCTTCCGGATGGCATCCTGCCGGTGGGGAATAATCAGAAGACTTTCACCGCGAACCAGATTCTTTTCTGCACCCACGGCAATATCTTCCAGCAGAGCCACCGGATCTTCGCCACGGGGATCTTCATCTGCAAGAATAACAATGTCGCAGAACTCAGAAGCAATGCGGCCCTGTTCCGGTCGTTTTGCCGTATCACGCTCCCCGCCGCTGCCGAATACGACAATCATCCTGCCGGTGCAACGCTTCCGGATAGGCGGGAAAATCGTATTGAAAGAAGACGGCGTATGTGCGTAGTCAACGATAACTTCAAAGGGCTGTCCTTTCTTAACGGTGGTCATGCGGCCTTTTACCGGGGTAATGCGGCTTACTTCGGCAGTCAGGGATGCAATGTCAGTGCCGGTGGCGCCGGAAACTGCCAGCAGGGTAGCCATGGCGTTGTACACGTTAAAGGCACCGCCCATGTTCAGCATAAAGAACGTATCGGCACTTAACCGGATATCACCTGCAGCTCCGTCACACTTCTGCCGGCTCAGACTGAAACTAACCGTATCTTCACGGCTGTCTACCGCCTGTGCCAGAAGGGTATGAACGGCAGGAAGTTCCGGCAGTGCAATACCGTTTTTACCGGCACCGGCTCCAGCAAGACCATTGGTGGTGTAGGCGTATACCGGGCATGCCCCCTTAACTGCATCAACAAAATACTGAGCACTGGGGTCTTCACCGTTAACAATGCCAAAACTGGTCACCTGACGTTCAATGCTGCCAATAACTTTCTTATGGTTGTACCGTGCCAGTGCGCGGAACAGGTTTGCCTTGTCACTTTTGTACTGTTCGTGGGTACCGTGAAACTCCAGATGTTCATGGGTTACGTTCATCATGATACCGATATCAAACTGCACGTTTCCCAGACGGTTAAGCTTTGTGGAAAGCCCGTGGGAAGAAGATTCAACAACGGCATATTCGCAGCCGTTCTGCAGCATCTGATACAGTTTCTGCTGTACAACCGGGGCTTCCGGCGTGGTCTGATGTTCCGGGTTGTTGGTGGCTTCATCGCCATAGGAACACTGAACGGTACTGAAAAATCCTGCCTTTTTACCCAGCAGGCGCAGCAGCTGCCAGATAAAGAATACGGTGGTACTTTTCCCTTCAGTTCCCGTAACGCCGATAACCACCATCTTTGAAGACGGACTGTCGTAAAAGGCATCGGCTACCGGAGCCATGACAAAACGGCTGTCGGTTACATGAATGAGGGCACAACCGGCTTTTTCTGCCAGAGCCACGGTTTCCTCAGGAATATCGTCCTGATAGATAACGGCGCTGGCACCTTTTTCAATGGCAGACGGAATATACGTATTGCCGTGTACATGAACGCCGGGCCAGGCAAAATACAGGGCGCCGGGTGCACACTGGCGGGAATCATATACTAAGGCGGTAATGGTTGGATTTGCATCAGCGCATACAGTGCGCTTATATGTCAGGTTTGGTCCGGAAAATCCGGCAGACAACAGATCAAAAAGAGGTTTTTCCATTCTTTCAGTGTACAAATATTTTCTGATTTTGTCGCAGAAAATGGCAGATTTTTGCTGATAGAACCAAATATTCTCTCTGTATGAATAAGAAAATCAGAGCCGATGACGACCAGCTGTTTGATTACGACCCGGTACTGGCGAAGGCGCAGAAAGCTTTTGGTATTACGTATCTGTATCCCTGGCAGCGGCTGGTTATTGCCAATATTCTGGAAGGATCAGAAGAGCCGGTCCGTCAGATAGTCCTTTTGCCTACGGGAGCCGGAAAATCCATGTGCTTTATGGTGCCGGCCATGATTCTTGATGGTCCTACAATGATTATGTATCCCCTGCTGGCCCTGATGAATGACCAGGAACGGCGTCTGGTAGAAGGCGGTATTGACTGCGTTACATTCAAAGGGGGACAGAATGATGATGAGCGGGAAGAAAACTTCAGGCGGCTGGCTGCCGGCGCCCGGGTAATTCTGGCAAATCCTGAAGTCCTGCAGAATGATACACTGGTAGAACGGCTGAAGACGGTGGGTATAGCGCATATTGCCATTGATGAAGCCCACTGTGTGGCCGAGTGGGGTGATACTTTCCGGCCGGCGTACCTGACCCTTGGTTCCATTATTGCACGGCTGCAGGTTCCTCGGGTTACTGCCTTTACGGCTACGGCATCTCCTGAGGTCCTCTCCCGGGTGAATGAGGTGCTCTTTGGCGGCAGTGCCCGGGTGGTGCGGAGCGAGGCTGACCGGCCAAACATTCACTACTACGTACATTATGCCGCCTGCAAGGAACGGGCGGTACTGGAGCTTGCCGAGCGGGAAGAAAAACCGCTGCTGGTGTTCTGCAGTTCCCGCAAAAAGGCTGAACGGATGGCTCTGCTGCTTCTGGAACAGGAAAAGGAACTGCATCCGGACCATACGGACACGGTGCGGTTTTATCATGCCGGCCTGGAACGGGAGGAAAAAACTGCTGTGGAAAAGTGGTTTTATCCCCGGAAGGATGCATTTCTTGCCAGTACCTGTGCCTTCGGCATGGGGGTAGATAAAAAGGATATTAAAACGGTGATTCACCTGGATGTGCCGGCAACGGCTGAAGCGTTTATTCAGGAAGCCGGCCGTGGCGGACGTGATGGCAGTGTGGCTAAAAGTTTTCTTGTCTGGGGACCGGAAGATACGGCACGGGCAGAAAAAGACGCGGTCAAGCTGGCCGCGGAACACGTTTCTGTGGGGCTGCCGGATAAAACGCTCCCCGTACCCCGGCGTCTTGTCATGGCTCAGTTTGCCCTGCAGAATACCTGCCGCCGCCAGATCCTGCTGGATGCCATGGGTGCAGAACAGGCTGCCTGCCGGGGATGTGATGTCTGTCAGGGGCTGTCACCGTCAGAAGCCCTTGATATGCGGACGGTCTGGCAGTTTCTCCGCCGTCATGGGAATCAGTTTACAAAAGCGGAATGTGCCCGCGTTCTGGAACTGCGGCAGGTTATTCCTGGCTATACGGAAGAAGAGTATCTGCTGGTACTGTCCAGATTGATTGAAAAGGGAATGGTTAAAAAAGGGAAGTATCTGTGTACGGGGCGGCTTTATGCTTCCGGAGCGGCTTCTGCGGCATCGCCCTCTGCAGGAGCTGGGGCAGGAGCAGGTTTAGGCGCTTTTTTTGCCTTAGGCTTAGGTGGTTTTTTCTGGTAGTGCATGACAGCGTTGACAATCTTCCAGTAGGCTAAAACCCAGACAAAGGCAATGAGGACTGTTGGATTAGAGATGACTTTTATCACTGTTGAAATGATTCTACCGATACCCATATCTGCATTTTCGGTAGATTCTGGCGTTGTCTTGAGTAGTTCCGGTGGTTGTACGGCATTACGTTCTTCTGTATAGTAACAGTATGATTGGCATAATAGATTACAACGCCGGAAACATTAAAAGTGTTGAACGGGCTTTAGCAGCCTGCGGCATTCCCTGTATCCGTGCAAAGAAACCTGCTGAACTTGCAGACTGTGACCGCCTGATTTTCCCGGGCGTAGGAGATGCAGCATTTGCTATGGCTCAGCTGAAGGAAACCGGCTTTGACAGTTTCATCAAAGACCGCTTTGCATCCGGAACACCGTTGATGGGTATCTGTCTTGGTTCACAGATTATTTTTGATTTTTCAGAAGAGGGCGATGTTCCCTGTCTTGGCCTTATTCCCGGACGGATCCGCCATTTTGAACCGCTGTTCCATGAAGCCGGTATTGATCACGCCGCTCTTGGACTGAAGATACCGCATATGGGATGGAATAATCTTGACGTACGTGAGGATGCTGCTGCAACCATCATGAAAGATGTCAGCAGTTCGGCCGATTTCTATTTTGTCCATTCATACGTTATCCAGCCAGAAAACAAAGAAGATATTGCAGCTACCGCCGATTACGGCATTGCCGTTCCCAGTGTCATCCGGCACGGAAATCTGGTGGCTACCCAGTTCCATCCGGAAAAATCAGGAGTGGCAGGTCTGCAGATCCTGAAAAACTTTTGCGGGATGAACTCAACCGGTGGTTTTGGAGGTGCATCATGCTGAAAAAACGCGTTATTGTCTGTCTTGACGTAAAAGATGGCCGCACTACCAAGGGCGTAAAGTTCCTGAACAATGTTGATATCGGTGACCCGGTTGAAATGGCTGCCGAGTATTACCGCCAGGGCGTTGATGAACTGGTGTTCTACGATATTATCGCCTCTGCCCGTGGCCGTGGCCCCATCCTGGACCTGATCAGCCGCGTAGCATCCCAGGTATTCATTCCCTTCTGCGTTGGCGGCGGTATCGGTACCATCGATGATATTAAAGACACTATTCTGGCCGGTGCTGAAAAAGTCAGCCTGAACAGCCAGGCCGTAAAGCACCCGGAACTGATCAGTCAGGGCGCCCGCATTTTCGGTAACCAGTGTATCGTTCTGGGCATGGACGCCAAAGCCGACCCCGGTTTTAAAAGCGGCTATCAGGTATACATCAACGGCGGCCGTGTAGCTACCGGTCTTGATGCCCTTGAATGGGCCGAAAAAGCCGTCAGCCTTGGCGCCGGAGAAATCGTCCTCAACTCCATGGATGCAGACGGTACCCGCGCCGGCTACGAACTGAACCTTACCCGCATGATTGCAGATGCCGTACCCGTTCCCGTTGTTGCCTCCGGTGGCGGCGGCACCGTTGAACACATGGCACAGGTTCTGCGGGGCGGCCCTGATGGCGGTCATGCCGATGCAGCTCTTATTGCCAGTATGGTCCACAGCGGCGACTACACCGTAGGTGGTATCAAGAAAGACCTTTGCCGGATGGAAATTCCTGTACGGTTTTAGGTAATGGCGAAAAAGCCTGATAATGGGCGGTTTTTATACGTAATCTTACGAAAATCAGTCCCGGATGTAGCGCGCCCGGCTGGTTGGTGTTTCAAACACGTCTACAGCGTACAGCAGTCTGGCAGTTCCACGGGTTGCCGGGTCGGCTTCCAGCTGCTGTTCAATCTGGTGGAAAATCCATGTGGCAATGCGTTCAGCACTGGGGTTGTTCTTGAACACCAGTGCTCCGGTTTTCTCATCAACCAGATCGTTCAGGTTGGTATGGTCCACTTTTTTGCACACGGCCCGCAGTGCTCCCTTCAGCTGGGTAAAGTCTAAGAGCATGCCGCCTTCATCCAGTTCGGATCCTCTGGCGTGGGCAAATACCTGATAATTATGGCCGTGCAGGTTTTCACACTTGCCATGGTAGTCTTTCAAAAAGTGGGCAGCCGCAAAGTCGGCTTCGACTCTTACTTCATACATTTCAGCATTCCTCCGGGACGGCCAGTTGCAGGGCGGCGGGGATTACAACGGCGGTGAATTCCGGTTTATGGATCAGTTCGCCGTCAATGCAGTAGATAAAGTCTTCGCCGCCACGGACGGTAACGGACTTTCCCTGCTTCCAGTGGGTAATGTTCTTCATGCGGGGAGAATCCAGATGCTGGCCTTTTTCGTACAGCCCCACCATGCTGATGAACTTCAGCTGGGAAATAGGGTCTACCAGGCAGACATCAACCAGTCCGTCGTCACTTTTAGAGCGGGGCGCACAGTTAAATGAACCGCCCACATACTGCCCGTTGGCAATGGTACACAGCAGGATTTCGCCGCTGGGATTCAGTACTTCGCCGTCAACTGCAACGGTGCATGTGTTCCTCATGCTGGTGAACAGCGCCTTTACAATACCTTTGGTGTAATCGCTCTTGCTGCCGTGACCCCGGCGGGCCCGGCCGATTTCCATTTCAGCGGCTACTTTTGCTTCAAATCCAAAATTCAGTACGTTTACGCAGTATTTACCGTCTACTTCAATAACATCAAGGCTCTGTGCCGGTGCGCACATCAGTTTTCCGATATCCAGAAAGCGTTCTGCGCCGCCAAATGCCTTTACAAAATCGTTACCGCTGCCGCAGGGATACACTGCAAGACTCAGCCGGCTGTTTCCGTTAGCGCCGCCTTTCATCATGCCGTTTACTACTTCGTTCAGGGTTCCGTCGCCACCACAGGCAAAAAAACGGATTTCGTCATCGGTGTGGGTTTCGGCGTACTGCTGTACCTGTACGGTGGCATCTCCTACGCCGGTTGTTTCAATAATTTCGCAGATATCGCGTTCCGGCAGGTTTGTAATGGCATTTTTTACGGTTTCTACTGCTTTTCCGCTGCCAGCCACCGGATTTACCACAAATACGTACTTCATATATCCACCTTATCACTCAATTATCGTTATCTCAACCCGACGGTTCCGCTCACGGCCTGCTTCCGTACTGTTGTCTGCAATAGGTTCCCGGGATCCTTTTCCCTGGGTAAACACATGATAGTCATCGCTCAGCCCCAGTTTTTTCAGGTAATCGGCTACGGCCTGGGATCGTTTTACGGACAGCTCCTGACAGGATGCCTCACTGCCTACCCGTGCCGTATGACCGGTTATCAGTAAATCGTGGTCTGCAAAGGGGGCAAGAATTTCTGCTATAAGGGCCAGTTTGTCCTTTTCGCCGGGAGTCAGCCAGGCAGAATCGGGCAGAAACTGGATGTTTTCAATGCTGATGGTAACACCGCGTTCTGTTGCCGTAACCGCCGTGTTTTCAATACCCAAAGAGTCTATCTGTTCCTGAACGGCAGCCGCCATGGCAGCCCGGTTACCCAGACTGCTCCGGTCAACTTCGGTTCTGGAAGATCCCCGGTATTCAATGCGGTCGCCCCGTTTGGTTTCCAGCACGATGCGGAAAGTTTCCTTCCAGGTGATGACTTTGCCTATGTCGTTGTCAAAGTAAATGGTCCGATTGGAAAAACCCATGATGGCCACGGGAAACGAGTCATCTGCATTGCGGGGTACCGGATATTCCGTGTACAGGCTGTATTCTGCGGTAATGACGTGGAGCGTGGCATCTTCGGTCTGTTCGGTACCAGTGTACTGGTAGGTTGCCGTAAAAGGAACAATCAGTGGATCCGGAATAGCAAAGTCGCGGCGCATGTCGTGCACTTCTGCACCGTCGGCATACCAGCGGCCCCCCGGCTGTACGTCCTCTTCCGGAAACACGGGAATATTGCGCACTGTGGGCATAAAATACCCGTCTGCCACGTCATACTGCCCCAGCATGTCCCGGGTAAAGAAGCTTTCGTACTCAGTGCCCCAGACAAAGTTTTTGGTCTGGTCAGGGTTCTGGGGCAGGGTGGCTTCTTCACTGGTCATGAAGGTGCCGTATATCTCTGCGTCTTCTGCCCCGGAATGCAGCACTTCTTCCGTAATGCGGTTGATTATTTCCGTATGGTTGTTCAGACGCCCGTTAATCAGCACGTCTTCGCTGACGCTGGTCAGAATGCGGTGTTTTTCTCCCTCTGCATACTGAAACCGGAATACTTCGGCAGATGCCGTCACCGGGAGCAGGATAAGAAGGAGAAAAAGCGCATAAATCCTCATTTGGTAAACCGGATCTCCTGCCAGCGGCTGTTGTATTCCATAAGGCCCTCTGCAATATCAGCCTTGATTTCGCAGTTTGCCATCTGTTCTGCAGGGTACATGGGAGTACTGGTCATGTACTGGGCTGCCGGCGGGTTTACGCTGTCAGGAAAACTGAACTCGTCCAGAAACTGGGCATAAATCTCCGGCCGGTGGATAAAGTTGATGAACTCCATGGCCAGGTCGTAGTGCTTGGCACCCTTCAGGATACACATGCTGTCAATGTACATGGGCCCACCTTCTTCCGGAATGAAGAAGTCAATGGTATCCCATTTGTCTTCCGGTACTTCGCCGAATACGGCTTCTGCATAGCCCTGACATACCCAGAAGTCACCGGATGCAAAGGATTTACCGAACCCCTCTGCATCAAATTTAACCAGATTAGGTTTCCAGCTGTTGATGACCAGGTCCCGTGCAGCATCAAGTTCTGCAGGATTAAGGCTGTTGACGCTGTTACCCTGATAAATCAGGGCATCTCCGATAACTTCACGCATATCGTCCATCATGGTCATGCGGCCTTTCAGGTCTTTGCGGGCAAAAATATCCCAGCTGTGGTTGTATTCAGATACTTTTTCAGTGTTTACGGCAATACCGGCGGCTCCCATATAATAGGGAACAGCGTATTCCATTGCCGGGTCATAGGTTGCCTTTGCCAGTACATCCGGGCTGATGTTACCTTTGTTGGTCAGTTTTTCGTGATCAATGGGCAGAAGCAGTCCCAGCTTGATCATGATGCTTACGTAGTCCTGGCTTGGAACGACAATGTCATATCCCAGGGCACCTGCCATAATCTTGCTGAACATTTCTTCGTTACTGGCGTAACTGTCAACTTTTACGCGGACACCGAATTCTTCTTCAAACTGTTTGATGACGCTGTCCGGCGTGTAGTAGGTCCAGTTGTACAGGTACAGCACATTCTTGCGGTTGGTACCCATACAGCCGGTACAGAGCATGATGGCGGCAGCTGCCGTCAGTGCACGGATTGCAATACGTAAAGATCGTTTCATCTGCAGGACTTCCTTATTTAGATGCTGCAATTACTTTCAGGAACTTACGGATGCTGAACGCAAAGAGCACCGTAAACAGAATCAGGATGCAGGACAGGGCATTGATAACCGGCGAGACACCAAAACGGATCATACTGTACACATACAGTGGCAGGGTGGTGGAACCGGGACCTGAAACAAAGAAGGTAATGACAAAGTCTTCAAGGGACATGGTAACGCTCATCATGAATCCGCTTAACACGCCCGGCAGAATGGCCGGAATAATGACTTTTGTCATGGTTTCGCGGTCAGTGGCTCCCAGGTCGTGGGCAGCTTCTATGATGCTGTAGTCAAATTCATCAAGGCGGGCCAGAACCATCAGGAATACAAAGGGCAGACAGAAGGTGGTATGGGCGGCAAAAATGGTAAACAGTCCCAGAGGCAGTTTGATGCCGCTGAAGAAAATAACCGTAGAAACACCCACGATAACTTCCGGCAGAACCATTGGCAGGAAGCTGATGGTCTGGATGTAGGCCTTTCCCTTAAAGTGATACCAGTTGATGCCGATGGCTGCTAAGGTTCCCAGAATGGTTGCAACCAGCGATGACGAAAAGGCAATGAAAAAGCTGTTGAATACGCTTTCCCACAGGTCAGGGCTGTTGCAGAACAGTTCCTTGTACCAGACCATGGAAAATCCGGTAAAGTCTCCGCCTTTGCTTTCGTTGAACGAAAAGAACACAATATGGAACAGGGGCATGAACAGAAACAGCAGGGTCAGGAACAGAATGGTCCGTGACAGGCTGAATACCCGATGATGTTTCTGGAACGCCTTCCGTGCATGGCGGGCTGGTTCTGATACCGGCTTTTTTTTATTGATGTTCCGGACAAAAGGTTTGAACGGGCTGTTGCTTTTCATTATTTTCCCTCCTTGCCTTTTGTTTCTTTCAGGGCTGCATCGTTTTTGTTGCTGGCCATCACCACAAGGACGGCAATCATGCTGACAATGGTAATGAGCATGCTGAATGCAGCGGCCAGTGGCCAGTTACGGGTTTTATTGACCTGGTCAACGATAATGTTACCGATCATGTAGCTGTCTTTACCGCCAACCAGCAGTGGCACGGTGTAGGCGCCGAAAATCGGAATGAAAGTAAAGATAACAGCCGTCATGATGCCGCTTTTAATGCTGGGCAGCAGAACCTTGAACATGGACTGGGCTTTGGTGCAGCCCAGATCGCGGGCGGCTTCCAGCAGAGAAAAGTCAAAACGGTCAATGGCGGTAAAGGTCGGCAGAATTGCGTAGGGAATATACATGTATACCGAAACCAGGATAACTGCCTTCTGGTTGTACAGCAGCTGCAGATCCTCCGTTGCCAGCCCCAGTTTCATCAGGAAGTTGGCCACAATACCGTCGCTGCCCAGAATGCTCATCCAGGCAAAAATACGGATCAGACTGTTGGTCCAGAAAGGAATGATGACCAGAAGCAGCAGCAGGGTCTGATGCTTGCTTTTTGCCATGGCATAGCCGCAGGGCAGGGCAATGAGAATGGTAATCAGGGTAGAAAGAACGGAAATCCACAGGGTACGGAGAAAAATCATGCCGTAGGAGGGATCCAGCATCTGGCGGTAGGCATCAAGACTGAACTTCCAGACAACGCCACCGTACAGACCTTTCTTGAGGAAACTGTAAATCAGGATGATGGCCAGCGGGGCTACAAAGAAAATGGTAAACCAGATTCCCATGGGCCAGGCATAGCGGCCACCCAGGTTCTTTGACTGAGGATGAGGACCACTCATTTTTCTATGTCCTCAACGATATAGCCGTCGTTGGCGCTCCAGGAAACGTATACCGTATCCTTCCATTCAATTTCCGGACCGTCGTCCAGGAAGTTGCGGTGCTGCTTGAAAACCTTGATGATGGTGCCGTTTTCAAGGCGTACCAGGAATTTTGACTGGAATCCGGAATACACCGGTTCTTCTACCACGCCTTTGAATACATTGATGTCACCACGGGTAGTAGCCGGTGGTTCGGTAGAAATACGGATTTTTTCCGGACGGATTGAAACGCAGACCTTCTGGCCCGGTTCGGTTTTGTCGTAGTCAGTAACCTTGATGGATTTTTCCAGTTCCGGAATATCCAGGGTAACCATGTATTCTGGATCACGGTCTTCCGGAGTGTACAGGGTACATTCTTCTACCTTTGCGGTGTACAGGTTTGTTTCACCGATGAACTGGGCAACAAACTCAGTAGCCGGACTTTCGTAAATTTCAAATGGGGTACCTACCTGCAGGACTTTCCCGGCGTTCATAACGGCAATGCGGTCTGAAACCGACAGGGCTTCACTCTGGTCATGAGTAACGTAGATGAAGGTAATACCGATTTTATCGTGCAGGGTATCAAGGTCGATGAGCAGGTTCTGGCGCAGTTTGGCATCCAGAGCCGAAAGGGGTTCGTCAAGAAGCAGGACCGAAGGCTCATTGATGAGGGCGCGGGCAATGGCGACACGCTGGCGCTGACCACCGGAAAGCTGGTTGGGCTTTTTGTCCACGTGGGCATCAAGCTGTACCAGATGCAGGTACTCACGTACTTTGTCGTCAATGACCTTTTTGTCCATTTTCTTTAAGCGCAGCGGAAACGCAACATTTTCGTATACCGAAAGATGCGGAAACAGTGCGTAATTCTGGAATACGGTATTTGAAGGCCGCTGGTTTGCTTCCAGCGGAATTACGTTCTGGTCATCAAAAAGAACAACACCGTCGTCCGGAAACTCAAAGCCGGCAATAATACGCAGCAAAGTGGTTTTTCCACATCCGGACGGTCCAAGCAGTGAGAAGAACTCACCCTTGTTAATAGTAAAGTTCACGTTGTCTAATGCGTGAAACGTGCCAAAGTTTTTTGACACATTCTGAATTGTTACGCTACTGCCTTTCACTGGTATCCGTTGCCCTCCTGAGGCTAAATGGTCTCATCTTGTAAAATGGTGTATTGCGGGGCTGGTGTCAATAAAAAATAAAAAAAAAGTCCCCGAAAATAATTCCGGAGACTTTTGCGTAAAATTAGCGTTATGCGCTTACACTGTCATGGCGGTGTGGGCTTCCTGCAGGCGGTCTGGAACCTGAATACCCTGCGGGCAGTGTTTCATGCAGAGGCCGCAGCGGACGCACTTATCCTGGCCATGGCCACCCTTCAGCATATTGTCGTAACCGGTACTCAGGGCACGGTCGGTATTTTCGTAGGCGCCGCGCATACTCATGCCGTTGTATTCACGGAATACGCCAGGAATATCAACACCTTTGGGGCATGGCATACAGTAAGAACAGCCGGTACATGGTACCTTAATGCGGTCTTCAAACCATTTTTTAGCCTGCATGACAATGTCCATTTCTTTTGCAGGCATGCTGTTTGGATGACTGTTGGAAGCAAAGGCGCAGTTGGACAGCACCTGAGTCATTTCGTTCATGCCGGAAAGAACGCAGGTAACTTCCTGGCGTTCCCAGATGAATTTCAGACCCCATTCAGCCGGCAGCCGTGGAACCGGTGCATCCTTAAAGATATCAGTAATACCTTTTGGTGGATTTGCCAGCATACCGCCGCGCAGTGGTTCCATGATAACAACACCGATTTCGTGTGCTGCAGCATATTCCAGAGCCTGTTTTCCTGGGTTGGCACGGGTCTTTTCGCCATCGTCATCCAGATAGTTAAACTGGATCTGACAGAACTCCCAGCCGTCGTAGCTGTCAATGATGAACTTGAAGGCATCGATGCTGTCATGGAAACTGAAACCGATATGGCGGATTTTTCCGTCAGCCTTGGCTTTTTCCAGGAACTTGATGGCACCTTTTTCCATCATTTCTTCCCAGCGGCCTTTGAACATGGCATGCATCAGGTAAAAATCGATGTGGTCAGTGCGCAGTTTTTCCAGCTGGGCGTCAAGAATGCGTTCAAAATCGGCGTATTCCTTAATGTCCCAGCAGGGCATTTTTGTTGCTACATATACCTTGTCGCGCAGTCCTTCTTCTTCAAGGATGCGTCCAAGTACTTTTTCTGATTCTCCGCCGTGATATACCCAGGCGGTGTCATAATAATTGATGCCGTTTTCGTATGCTGCTTTAACTAAGGAGCGGGTTGCTTCAACATCAACAGATCCGTCTGCACAGGTTGGCAGACGCATAAACCCAAAGCCCAGGGCAGAAACCTGAACATCAGGGATTTTAGGAAATGATCGGTAATTCATAGGTTTGATTATATCATATAATTGCGTACATATGCCCGCAGGAACGGTTACAAAATGTGGCATGAAAATACTACCAGTCAGCCATAGTCTGTCAAAACCGCTCGCGTGGCGTCGCTACAGGTGCAGGCCGGCAAGGAAACTATCATCCCGTGCTGCAACAGTTTTTGCCAGACGCTGTCTTCCTTCCCGTATTTTCATGCCACACCTGCACAAGAGTGTTGCGGGGATAGGTCCGGAATTATTTGACCGCAGTGCTGATTAACGGTATGTTTAGATTACACACTATTTGGAGGATACTTTCTCATGGTATCAATGATTGTTGGCCTTGTTTTCTTTGCCTTTACCGTAATTGCCTGCCTGCCCGGCTGCCTTAACTGGGGTGCAGATGTCATCATGTTCCTGAAGGGATTCCTTCCCGTTTTTTCTGCATTTATCGGACTTGTTGCCGTATTCATCGGTATTGCGGACATTCGCGACAGACGGGAAGCCAAGAAGGAAGAAGAAGCCGCTCTGGCTCAGGAATCAAAGTAATTCCCATCTTCCACCTGTTGACTCAAAGCCTTTAAAAATGGTACTGTAAGACTCCCGTATATCTGCTCTTTACGTACCTGTTTTATGGTTTGCTCACCTTGGTACAGTAAAGCAGTCCCAACACCAGATGCAAGGTTAGTAAGACTGAAAAAGATTTTTATACTTAAGGTATCTACATGAGAACTATTTTTGTGAACGAAAAGGACGCAGTTCGTAACTGGTATGTTATCGATGCTGCTAACCAGCCACTGGGTCGCGTAGCTGCTAAAGCTGCTGCTCTGGTACGTGGTAAAGAAAAAGTAACCTTCACTCCTAACCAGGAAATGGGTGACTACGTAGTAATCATCAACGCAGACAAAGTTATCGTTACCGGTAACAAAGAAACTGACAAAATCTACTACCACCACACCGGTTATGTTGGCGGTATGAAAGCTTATTCTTTCGAGAAAAAACTGGAACGCCATCCAGAAGAACCACTGATGCTGGCTATTAAAGGTATGCTCCCACACAACCGTCTGGGTCGCAAACTTCTCAAGAACGTAAAGATTAACGCTGGTGCTGATATTCCACAGGCAGCACAGAATCCTCAGAAAATTGAGCTGTAATAGGGGTATATCATGATCAAAAATATTGGTATCGGAACCGGTCGTCGTAAGACAGCAACTGCTCGCGTATTCATTCGCGAAGGTAACGGAAAAATTACCGTAAACGGTAAAGACATTGCAGAATACTTTGCAACTGCAGAACAGGTTCAGACTGTAAAACAGCCTCTGATGGTTACTGCTTCAGATTCTAAATACGACATTCTGATTAACGTACAGGGTGGCGGTCTGAACGGACAGGCTGGTGCTTGTCTCCACGGTCTGGCTCGCGCACTGTGCCAGGTTAGCGAATCTAACCAGCCTGCACTGCACGCTAACGGATATCTTACCCGCGATAGCCGCATGGTTGAACGTAAAAAGTACGGTCAGCGTGGTGCTCGCCGCAGATTCCAGTTCTCAAAACGCTAATCGTCAGATTTCCGTTTCAGAGTACGAATCGTACAGAAAAAGCTGTCCGCTTGCCGCGGGCGGCTTTTTTTTTGCTATACTGACATCATGTACACCCTTACTGCCGTAAAAAACACTGCGCCGGATGTTTACCAGCTGACGTTCCTGACGTTGCCGCCCTTTTACCTGCGGCTGGAATATCTGGATTTTCCTGATCATGCCGGCACCCTCACTCCCAACACTACCTATACCGATGAAGCCTATGCAGACCTGATCCAGGCTGGTCTTGCCTTTGCGGCAGAACGGAAAGCCCTGGAATATCTGAACCGCAGTGAGCACAGCCGCTTTGGCCTTACCCGCAAACTGACCGATAAAGGCCACAATGCAGCTGCCATCTGCAAAGCCTGCGATTACCTGGAAGGCAGAAACTGGCTGAGTGACCGCCGCTTTGCAGAAAGCTTTCTCCGGAACCGGAGTATCTCCCGCGCAGAAGGACGTACCCGCCTGTTGGGAGAACTGACCAGCAGGGGCATAGACCGCCACATTGCCAATGAAGCTCTGGATGCGTTTTTTGAAGAAAAGGACGAAGCGCAGATTCTTGAGCGGGCTGTAGATAAACTGCGCCGCCAGGGTAAAAAAGAAGAAGCCCTGGAACGCTCGTTACTGCGCCTGGGCTTCTCTTACAAAGATATTAAACGGGTCCTGTCCGGCACGCCGGACGAATGACTTAGAAGGTGATTTCTTCTGAACCGGTAGAACGGATACCCATTCTGAATACCGGGCTCCGTTTTCCGGAAGCAGCTTCCCAACCCAAAGCCTTTTCCATCATGGCAGTATATTCTGCTACTGCTTCATTGGGAATGAAAGCCTGGATAACACCGGCAAAACCACCGCCATGTACGCGGCAGGCAGCTGTAAGCCCTTTGGTTTTGATGAAGTGCTCAGTCAGTGCCAGACAGACAGCAATAGGCTGCTCTTCTGCAATGCCTGGAACACAGATATTCTGCAGCCATTTCCAGCTTGAGTTTCCGCTTTCAGTAATCAGTTTCAGGAATGCACCAAAGTCATTGTTCCGGAGTGCAGCTGCTTCTGCATCAACCCGGTCGTTTTCTTCCAGAAAATGGAATGCACGCATTACAGCACGGTCACCGCAGGTTTCACGCAGCTGTGGCAGTCTGGCTGTCAGGTCTTCAAAGGTAAGTCCGCGGCAGGTTTCCTTTCCAAACTGTGCGGCAATCTTTTTCATTTCAATGGGGATGGATGAGTATTCGGCTGAAAGGTCAGCGTGACCTTTACCGGTGTTTACAATCATCATACTGTATCCCTGGGCACCAAAATCAAAAGGAATCGGTTCTACCACTGGGGTTGCCGGATTTCCGAAGTCCATGGTAACCATACCACCGGTGGCACAGGCCATCTGGTCCAGAAGACCGGAAGCTTTGTCCCAGTAGTTGTTTTCTGCAAACTGGCCGCAGATGGCGCGTTCAGAAACGCTCAGTTTACCATCGTTGTACAGGCAGTTCAGAATCTGGCACAGCATCATTTCAAAGCTGGCACTGGAACTGACACCGGCCGCAGCAATAACGGTGCTTGAAAAGGCAGCCTTGAATCCGCCGACTGTATGTCCGCGGTCCTTAAATGCCTGCACAATACCGCGGAGCAGGGCAATGGATCCCTTTTCTTCCGGATGGCGGGTAGTGTCGTTTACGTTGATTTCAAAATCTTCGTTGTATACCAGGTCGGTAATGGTAATAGTGTCTGCAGCAGGGGCAACAACGCCGATACAGTCCAGTTCAATGCTGGCAGCCAGAACTTTTCCCCAGTTGTGGTCAGTGTGGTTACCGCCAATTTCCGTACGGCCGGCACTGGTAAAATAGCGTAATGAAGGGTCGGTGGCAGCAATGCCGTACCGTTTTTCAAATGCAGCTGAAAGAGTTGCAAACCGTTCCTTTGCCTGAGCCGCAAGCTCTGTATCTTTTCCATAAACTTCAATAAATGTCATGTTTTTACTCCTGTTTTTACAATGACGTGACACGTGTTGATTATTGTACAGTGGTACTGCTTTTTTCTGCAAGCAGTTCGCTGTAGTACCGTTTTTCTATATCAGATTTCTGGCCGCCACAACGGATTATCAGGGCTTCCAGTTCTTTCTGAATCTGTGTGATGGCGGCATCATCATCGGAATCAGAAAAGGTTTCAATTTCGATGAAATCCCCCAGACCCTCGATGGTGCACAGCTCTATGTGGTAGTTTCCATACTGGTAGCCCCGTGCAACCTTATGTTTCCGGTGGGATATCCGGTAGCCGGAATCAAGCAGGATCCGCTCAAATTCAGCGGCATCGGATACGGTGAATTCGTGCTCCTCGTTTACTTCGTAGGCTACACCGTCGGCGGTGGTGCGGGATTCCTTTTTCTTATAGGTTACCGTACAGCGGAACTCTGATTCATTGATGACCTCATTCCGGATGCGGACCGTCATATGTGATCCATCAGCCTTCTCAAGCCGGTAGTACTGGTCGCTTTTATCGATGGTTTCAAGCCAGGCAGCAAAAGCAGCGGTTTTTTCCGTAACGGTGTTCAGGTTTTTTGCCCAGGCTTTCAGTTCAACTTCAAACATAGGTACAGTATAGCAGAACTTGCAAAGGGTGCCGATATTTGTTACAGTTAAGTACACAAATACGCGCCGGCGTGGTGGAATGGTAGACACGGCAGACTCAAAATCTGCTGAGGGCGACTTCGTATGAGTTCAAGTCTCATCGCCGGTATAAGAAAA
>JAKSTT010000037.1 GCA_024413635.1 Treponemataceae bacterium
AGAAGCACACACATTTGCCAATGACATGCTGAACTTTATCTATAGTTCACCTTCTCCATTTCATGCGGTGGCCCTTTTTGCAGGGCAGCTTGAAGCCAATGGCTTTGAAAAACTGGAAGAAACCCAGACCTGGAATATTCAGGCTGGCGGAAAATACTTTGTAACCAGAAACGATTCATCGATTATTGCATTTACCGTACCGGCCGGAAAGGCTAAGCGGTTCCATATCATTGCAAGCCACAGCGATTCCCCCAGTTTTAAGATCAAGGAAAACCCTGAAATGAATGCTGCAGGATGCGTAAAGCTGAATGTGGAAAAATACGGCGGTATGCTGTGCGCACCCTGGTTTGACCGGCCACTGAGTGTTGCCGGCCGCATTATTTTCCGGAATGCAGAAGGCAAACTGGAACAGAAGCTTGTTATGGTAGACCGCGATCTTTTGATGATTCCAAACCTTGCCATCCATATGAACCGCGAAGCCAACGACGGCTATAAGTTCAACGCACAGAAAGACCTGCTGCCGGTACTGTGTACTGCTGCAGGTGCTGGTTCTGGCGCTGGCAGCAAAGGTGCTGACAAGACTGCTGCGTCTGTTCTGCTGAACATTGTTGCTGAAAGTGCCGGCGTTGATGCTGATGCCATTCTGGGGCACGATCTGTTCCTGTACAATCGCCAGGAAGGTACGTTCTGGGGTGCCAGCGAAGAGTTCATTGCCAGCCCTAAACTGGACGACCTGGAATGTGCCTATGCCAGCATGCAGGGGCTTGTTGCAGCCAGCAGAGGAAACACCGCCTGTGCCGACACCATCAACGTGGTTGCCGTTTTTGACAACGAGGAAGTTGGCAGCGGTACCAAACAGGGCGCCGACAGTACCTTCCTGGAAGATACCTTTGAACGCGTTGCCGAATGTCTTGAAATGAAACGGAGCGAATTACTGGCAGCTTACGCCGGCAGCTTTATGATCAGTGCCGACAACGCCCATGCCGTACACCCCAACTATGCGGAAAAAGCAGACCCGGTTAACCAGCCGAAAATCAACGGCGGTCCGGTTATCAAATACAACGCAGCACAACACTACTGCACCGACGGCGTATCTTCTGCCGTGCTGAAAGACCTGTGCAGCAAGGCCGGCATTCCGTTCCAGACCTTTACCAACCGCAGCGACGTTGCCGGCGGCAGCACGCTGGGTAACATCAGCTTAAGCCACGTGAGCATGAACGCCGTTGATATCGGGCTGCCGCAGTGGGCCATGCACTCGCCCTACGAAAGCGCAGGAACCGCCGACGTTCTGATGCTGAAAACATTAAGCGAAACCTTCTTCAGAAGTTAAGGTGGTCAGCAGTGCGCGGTGGCAGTTAGCACACTCACCCACCGCGTCCCGCTGGTTTAGTGTGCCTTTTTACTGAGTTTGTTCACACTCAGCCGACATTTTCCGGAGATTGAGTGTGACGCAGACTCCAGAAACTCCCAAATATTCAAGGATTTTGAGTTCTTTTGTCACACCATTCTCCAGTCTCCTGCCAATATAGTGTGCAGCACTGAATCTGTCTCTACACCCTACTGAATCGCTGCAGCATTGCCTTTACCACATCAACATCCAAAGGTTCCTTATTTGTTTCAACAATCGTAAGCAGAGAGTCTCCGGGAACATAGCCTGCTGCCGTGTAGTCAGTCAGTTTCTGGACCATCCGGTCAGCATAATCCGAATGGTCTGCCAGGCCAAAGTGTTCCACTATCACCTCTTTTCTGCGGGCAACATCCAGAATAACGAAATCCGGATAGAGGATATGAGCCCGCCGGCGGTGCGTCTCTGGAATCCTCACGGCACTTTCATAACGATACGGAATGCATCTGGCAAAGAGTAGGTCTGCAATTATCTTTTCAGACTTGGACCGGACGTAGTCACCCCGATCGGTGAGATATCGTTTCTCATAAGGCTTAAATCCCAGCGTCTGTTGATTTCTATTCACCCAGTCAGTGGCAAACTCTGCATCAGTCAGCACTTTATCCGTAACCAACTGTCTCCGATACGGAGAAGTAACATACACATCCGTCAGGTATTCGGAAGGAAACAGCATCAATGCACCCTTTACAGCTTGTTTCCATTGACAGGTCAGTGCCAGCATTTTCCGATCGTAGTCTTTCTGGGCTAGCTGACTCTTCAGTGCATGCTCAGTTTTTCTCAGGTATCGGCCATTACGCCCTGTCAATTTTGTCACAACAAAACACTGGGGCCGTGATTTTACATACGAAATCCGAAGCCGTCCGGCAGTAGTATTCCGGGATAATCGTTGTGCTATCTCAGCATTAAGTTTGTTAAGATTGTTCAGTTCATTTTGCAAACTGCAGACAACATCCTGCATCATAAGAAAAGTCTCCTTTCACACTTGATGCTATGTATATTTAGCCAAAGTGAGACTTTTCTGCCATTTTTTTAACGTTTCTGGGTAATTTTTCGTTTTTTATCACACCACCCCGACCATCTGCCAGTTTTGATGTGAAAACTGCGTTCAAAAATGCACACTCACCCACCGCCTCCCGCTGGTTTAGTGTGAAAAATGCGCCACACAGCCCAACCGCTTACATAGGCCGCAGTGCGCCCAGCTCCTCCCAGCGACTATACATCTCTTCCAGTTTAGGCCCCAGTTCAGCGTATTCGCGGCCGTATTCGGCCAGCTTGCTGTGATCAGACTCGCCGCCGCTGAGCAGCGCCTCAAGCTCACTCTTCCGGTCCTCAAGTTCAAAAATAGCCGGTTCCAGAGATTCAAATTCTTTCTGTTCCTTAAACGTCCGGCGCCGGGGCCCCGCAGAAGTATCCTCGGTCCGCGCAGCCTTTGCATCTGCAGCCACCCGCGCAGACTTTTCTTCTTCGGCCTTCAGCGCCTCTTCTTCTTTCTGGAACTGAATGTATTCGCTGCATTTTCCCACATACCCCGTCACCGAACCATCGTCGTTCAGAATGAACAGGGTATCTGCTACCTTATCCATAAAGTAACGGTCGTGGCTTACCACCAGCAGACAGCCGGCAAAGCCCTGCAGGAAACTTTCCAGAATAGAAAGGGTAAAAATGTCAAAATCGTTGGTAGGCTCATCAAGAACCAGAAAGTTCGGGTTACCCATCAAAAGGCGGACCAGATACAGGCGTTTCCGCTCACCACCGCTTAAGGTAACAACCGGCGAATACTGCACCTTTCCCTCAAAACCAAACTGTTCCAGCATCTGGGAGGCACTGAGGGTCTTGCCGTCATTGGTCACCACGTATTCGGCAGCTTCCTTGATATATTCCAGCACCGTCAGACTGGTATCCTTGAACACCGGGTTCTGCTCATAGTAGCCGAATACCGTATTCAGTCCCGTATCAACTGACCCGGTATCACTGCCGATGCTGCCGGTAATCATGTTCAGGAACGTAGACTTGCCGCTGCCGTTTTCACCAAAAACACCAATGCGCTCACCTTTCTTGAAGGTATATGAAAAGTCCTGGATAACCTGCTTGCCGTTGGGTTTCAGGTATCCTTTACCGATATGCTTCAGCTCCAGAATCTTGCCACCCAGACGTCGCCCGGTTACCTCAAAGACAAAATCCTTGTCTTCCTGCAGTTTTTCGCGGTTAATCATGCGGTGAATATTATCAACGCGGGCCCGGGCTTTGGTTCCACGGGCACAGGGGCCGCGCATAAGCCAGTCACGTTCAACGCGCAGCACGCTTTCTATGCGGCGTTCCGTATTCTGGGCAATCTCCAGTTCCATCTGCTTCTTTTCAAGGTACGTAGAATAATTACCCTTGTAATGGTTGAACTTTCCGTGTTCCAGCTCGTACATGTCGCTGCAGACTGCATCAAGAAAGTACCGGTCATGGGTAACCATCAGAACCGCTTTTTTAGTAGCCTGCAGATAATCCTGCAGCCAGGTAATGGTCCGTATATCCAGATGGTTGGTCGGTTCGTCCAAAAGCAGAAGCCGGCTGTCCTCTACCAGAACCTGGGCCAGCGCCACCTTTTTGATCATACCGCCGCTCAAGGTCCCCATTTTGCGGTCAAGGCAGTCACCGGTAATCCCCAGCTCCGTCAGAATGGAGCGGACATCGGCCTCATAGGTCCACAGATCCTTATCAGTCATCAGGGCAGAAATACGCTCATAGGTCTTCTTAAAGCTGTCACTGTCAGCATCAGCGGTCCCTGCAGCCATGGCATCACATAGGGCTTCATATGATTTGATTATTGAAAGTTTGGAGGAGGTAGGAACGATAGCCTGGGCTTCTTCCAGGGCGGAACGTCCCGAAATATTCAGCCGGCTGACGGCATCAGCGCCGGTACCGGCAGCAGCAGAAGAACCGGCACCAAGAATACCGCCACCGCTGAAAATATGTTCCCGGATTGTTTCTTCCGGATTATAGGCCGGATTCTGGGGCAGATACGAAACGCCCGCTTCCTTATTGAACACTGCAGTTCCGTTATCCGGCCACAGAACGCCGGCAATACAGTTCAGAAGGGTAGATTTACCGCTGCCATTGCGGCCGATCAGTGCGGCTTTGTGGTCATCATCAAGGCCAAAAGTAACATCAGTAAACAGTGGTGCTTCACGCCCCATTTTACTCAGATTTTTTACGGAAAGCAGATTCATAGGCCAATAATAGCATAATGCGGTTTTGTGTTGAATATTCTTAGGTTTTATTTGTATTCGGCCTTAAAATAATTCACTATGAAACGACTATTCTCTGTTCTGTTAATTCTGACCCTTACTGCAGTTGCTGTATTTGCAGGTTCAAACGTTCCCCTCAATACATCATGGAAATATGCCCCCGGTGACGAAATCCGTTGGAAAGCCCCCACATTCAATGATTCCAGTTGGGCAGAAACCACCGTTCCCGGCACCATCCAGACAGCGAAGAACAGTTATCTGTGGCTTCGTGCCACCGTTTCCGTTCCGGCAAACCTGACGAAAGAGCCCCTGTACCTGAACGTGGGCCATGCCTATGCGGCCTATGACATTTACGCAGACGGCATTTACCTGGGCTCCTACGGCATACCGGAGAAAAACGTTCGGAGCCTCCGCTCCCTGGCCGTCCTGGTACCGGAAAACCTGGTGACCGACGGCACCCTCACCATTGCACTGCGGGTCTGGACACCCGTTGATGTCTGCAAATTTACCGAACCCCTTTCCCTGGTTGATGCTTCCCAGGCCCGCGTCATCAATTTCTGGCGTAACCTGATCGGCTGCGAAATGTACGTCATCATTGCAGCACTCTGTATCTTCATCGGGCTGTATTCCCTCATCCAGTATCTGCTGGACCACACCAATACCCATCTTCTGGCCTTTACCATGTCATCCTTCACCATCGCAGTATATTTCTGGGATATGGGTGGCAATACCATGCTGTTCCCCTTCCTGCTGCAGCGCCTTGTTGCCCGCTGGATGCTCCCCGTCAGCCTGGGCTATCTGTGGATCTTCATGTCCATCTTCATGAAAGGCCACGTCAAAAAGAGTACCATCATCGCCAAATATGCCGTTTCAGCCTTTTTTGGCATTGCATACCTTATGGCATCAAAAGTATTCAATCTGACCGAAACCCTGTTTACCGTCAGCCTTGCATTCATCATGTTTGTCATTGTGTATGGCGTTGCCACCTCAATCAAAATATTTGCCACCAGAAAGACTGAAGCTTCCGTTATTCTGGGCGGATTCATGCTGGGTATCTGTTTTGCCGTATACGATGTCATCTGTCAGGTAGCCGGAAAAGTTCCCTTTGCCTGGCTGCAGGGATACGCCTTCTTTACCCTGGACCTGTCCGTATTTGCTTCCATTGCACTGAAATCTGCCGTCATGCAGAAAGAGATTTCATCACTGGCAGTGCAGGCCAGTGCACAGAACAAAAAACTGGAAACCATGTTTGAACACGCCCGCCAGCTGTCATCTGACGTCATGGCCATTGCCGGCGAACTGAATGAATCGGTAGAAAACGTACACGATGCCTCTACCATATCCGTAGAAGAATCAAAAGGCATAGAAAAAGCCGTAGACCAGCAGGAATCAAGTCTGGCCCACGCAGCAGAATCCTTTGCAAAACTGATACACGCCATCCAGACCAACAGCAGTGATCTGGAACAGGGAACGGCATCCATAGCCAATGCGGCAGAAGGAACCGCCAACCTGATCCGTGGATTTGAATCTGTCGGAGAAGGCATTTCGGGAGCAGCAGGCTTTGCCCGTACCCTTGACGGTTTGACGGCAGAAAACCAGGCCGGCATCGAAAAGCTTTCACGCTCTATGGAAGAAATGCGCGAAAAATCCACTGAGATCCTGAAGGTTGTTCAGGTTCTTGACGATTTCTCTGAACGGACCAATCTGCTGGCCATGAACGCTTCCATTGAAGCAGCCCACGCCGGCAGCGCCGGTGCCGGTTTTGCCGTAGTAGCCAACGAAATCAAAAGCCTTGCAGCACAGTCAAGCGCCCAGGCAGCAAAGATCGGAGACAACATCCGGCAGATTACTGATGTTATTGAACAGAGCGTTTCCATGTGTTCCAGTGTAAAGACATCGCTGGAGCAGATCAGGAGCGAAGCCGGAGCCACCGCCGGGCACGTACAGGCTGCCGCAGATGAAATGCAGCGGCAGCAGGCAGAAGGCAAGCACATTGAAGCAGAAGCTGCAGCCCTGGCCCAGATGGCCGTACGTATGCGTGATTCAGCTTCAGAACAGAACACCTATGGTAACCAGGTAAAGGCCAGCATGGATGAACTGACGGCAGCTGCCCACCGGGTAGATGAAGCAACCCGGTCCATCACCATGGCAGCAAAAGCACTGTCTGAATACGTGGAAAACCTGAAGGCTACCAGCACTAAAACCGCTGATGCCGCCCGTGAGCTGGAAAATCTGTACACAAACTGAAGTAAATTCAGTATAATTAAACTTATGCTCGTGAGTTTTTTGGCCGTTGGACGGCAGGTATTAATATTATTCATTATGATCGGTGTGGGGTTCCTCTGTACCAAAAAGAAGGTATTTACGGAAACCGCCATTGAAAGCATTTCCCGGTTCTGCCTCTATGTTGTTACCCCGTGTGTCATCATTGAATCATTTAACCGGCCCTTTGACAGTTCCATGCTGAAAGGTCTGGGCATTACCTTTATTTCTGCCGTGGGCATCCACGCCATGAATATTGCCATTGCCCACCTGACCATTCACGATCCGGATGAAGCCCGCCGCCGGGTCCTGCGGTTTGAGATAGTTTTTTCAAACTGCGGATTCATGGCACTGCCACTGCAGCAGGCTCTGATCGGCGCAGACGGCGTTTTCTACGGAGCCGCCTACATTGCCGTGTTCAATCTGTTTGCCTGGACCTACGGATACTTCCAGATGGCAGGAGCAGCCGTTCCCTTCAATATTAAAAAGATCCTGCTGAACCCGGGAATCCTGGCCGTTTTTGCAGGCCTTATCCTGTTCCTTTCACCGGCTACCTTACCGGACCTGATTTCTTCTCCGGTTTCCAGTCTGGCGGCCCTCAATACGCCGCTGCCTATGGTGGTCATCGGATTTTATCTGGCTACCGGCTCTACCCTTTCAATCCTGAAGGATAAGGGATTCCTGTATGCCATGTGCATGCGCCTCATTATCTCGCCCCTTATTTCCCTCATGATCCTGCGGTACCTCTGCGGACTTACCGGCAACGTACTGTATGCCGTTACCATTGCCTCCAGTGCACCGGCAGCTGCCAACACGGTTATGTTTTCCGTCATGTTCAAGCGCGATTCCCAGCTGGCAACGGCACTGGTATCCATTTCAACCCTGTTTTCCATTCTGACAATGCCCCTACTGGTATCTCTTGCAATGTCGCTGTAACATGGGGTCATGGAACCGCATTTCATAATCTGTGCCATTCTTGAACTTCTCCAGCTGATTGTCTTTGTGTACTGCGGAATCCGCGCTTCCATTGATGACATCAGGACACAAACCGTACCACGCCGGCTTTCCATTACCTGTCTGGTACTGGTACTGCTTATTAATACGGCAATACTGGTAGTGTACTATTACGATATTTCAAGCAGTTCGTATTTTCAGGAAAAATTCTGGGAGCCATCCCGGGGTGCCTTCATTGCTTTTGTCCTCTTTGAAGCAGTCCGGCTTATCTCCAATAAGCAGCTGGGTTTTGCTGATGTGCTGTGGGCAGCCATTGGCGGCGGAATGATTGGTGCCATCTGGTGGCTTTCCGGAGCATTTCTTGCCTGCGTTGCAGGACTGATGTATTTCATTACCCGCAAGGAAGAAAAACCCATTCCTTTCATTCCCTTTCTCTGCGGCGCAACAGTCTTTATGTGGATGCTGAAAGTCCTCAGATTCGTCATAATCCACTGGTAAAAATATCAGAAAATCTTACGAAAATACAACAAAAAGTACAAAATACTCCTAACCCAGTAAAAACTATACAAGTCACCGTTCCTTTTGCCCCTATAATCGTAACATAAATTGGTTTCACAATTATAACAATAGGAGGATGGAATGGCTAATTCCAAATATGACCGCGAAGGCGGTATCCACCGCGTACCACTGTGGCGCATCGGTGGTTTTGCGCTGAATAACACCGCAACCAACATTTATCTGTTCATGATGAACTTTGTTGCCTACTACCTTACTGGTATTGTTGGTGTAGCTGTTGTTACAGCATCAAGTTTCTCAATGTTCATGCGTATCTGGGACGGTGTAACTGACCCATTCATCGGCTACGTAGTAGACAAAACCAACGGTAAATTCGGTAAAAACCGTCCGTTCATGCTGATTGGTAACCTGATCCTGCTGGTAACCTCATTCATCATGTTCCAGGTTACTTACAGACTTCCTGAAAACACCGCAGTTCGCTTTGCATTCTTTATCGTAATTTCTGCAATTTATTACATTGGTTACACCTTCCAGTGTGTAGTAACCAAATCTGCACAGTCTTGTCTGACCAACGATCCTGTTCAGCGCCCGCTGTTCTCTATCTTTGATGGTGTGTACAACACCGTTCTGTTCTCTCTGATGGCTATGCTTGCTCCTAAACTGGGTGCAAAATACCACGGAATGGCAAACATCGGTGTATTCACTGAACTGTGGACCATTGTTGCTCCAATTTCTCTGTGTTTCACCATCATCGCCATTATTTCAATCTGGCCAAAAGATAACTCTAAATACTTTGGTACCGGTAAAGCTGTAAAAGTTAGTCTGAAAGACTACTGGGAAACCCTTAAAGGTAACCGCGCTATCCAGATGCTGGTAGTTTCAGCTTCTACCGATAAACTGGCAATGTCTGCAAAAACCAGTACCGTAACTCTGGTACTGTTTGCCTGTGTAGCCGGTAACTACGGTCTTTCAGGTGCCCTCACCGGTATTACTTCAATTCCTACTACCATCCTTCTGATTCTGTTCATCGGTTCTATGGCAACCACTCTGGGTCAGCGCAAAGCAATGCTCATCGGTTCAATCGGTGGTATCGTTGCCAACGCTGCTCTGGCTTGTCTGTGGCTCTTCGGTGATGCAACTACCATGAGCAATGCAAACGGCGGACTGGCTTGGTCAGCATTCACCATTATGTACGTTGTTCTTACCATCATCTTCGGTGGTTTCCAGGGTGTATCAGGTAACATCGTAATTCCTATGACTGCAGACTGTGCAGACTACGAAGTTTACCGCACCGGTAAATACGTTCCAGGTCTTATGGGTACCCTGTTCTCATTCGTAGACAAACTGATTTCTTCACTGGCTCCAATGATTGCCGGTCTGATGTTTGCTGCAATCGGATTCAAGGATGCACTGCCAGATATCGGTACTCCATACAGTGATGAACTGAAATACGTTGCAGTATTCCTGGCTCACGGTATCGTAATCCTGGGTCTGATCTGTAACCTGGTAGCTCTGAAATTCTACCCACTGACCAAAGAAAAGATGGCTGAAATTCAGGGTGAAATTGCTTCAATCAAAGCAAAATACGCTGCTGAAAACTAATTACTGAACGGATCCTTCGACAGGTTCGGGGGTCTTACAGTACAATAAAGGCTGTCGTGAATACGGCAGCCTTTTTTTATGAAAACAACGGAGAACACTGATGGCCAAAGAACGTAAGGCGAAAAAAGCAGCAAAAAACAGAAACGAGGCAAAAGATCAGGTAACCATGGGTGAAATGATTGCTGCCCAGCAGGAACTGCGCGAACTGAAAAAGGAACATGGTCTGGAAACAGAAAAAGAAGGCCCCATCTCAAAAGCCATCACCCGTTTTTTTGACCGCCGTGAAGAACGCCAGAAGCATCAGATTACAAAAAAGACCTATCTGCTGCTGCTTATTTTTACCGGCTGGATTGGCGGTCACCGCTACTACGCCCACCGCTGGATTCTTGCAGCCCTGTATACCCTGCTCTTCTGGACCGGCATTCCCCTTGCCATGAGCCTTATCGACCTGCTGGAAGTAATTCCCGTAGAAGCTGACGAAAACGGCCGTATTGAGCTGTAATCAGTCTGCCTGGTCAGGTTTCCGGTATACCTTTGGTTTCTGTGCCATAACGCCCCGCCGGTATTCTGTGGGGCTGACTCCGGTTACCTTCTTGAACAGTTTGGCAAAATAACTGTAGTCGTGAATCCCTACGGCACTGGCAATATCACCGATTGAAACTTCCGTCGTATCAAACAGATTCTTTGCCTGCTGGATACGGGTTTCGTGAATGAAATCAGTAACCGTCTTTCCCGTTTCTTCATGGAACTGCCGTGACAGATAGGCGGGATTCTTCTCAAATTCATCAGCAATAATTTCCAGTGAGAGCGTATCGGCATAATGGAGCGTTATGTAATGAATGGCGCTGCGCACCATATGGCTGTACCCTTCAAAACTGTAGTTCCGTACCAGCTGGCAGTACTCACGGACAATAATCATCAGCAGGGCCGATGGGTCTTCATTCCGGGGCCAGGTTTCAATCTGGTTTGTCAGGGTTCGCATGGTAGTCAGCAGGTTTGCCGGATGAATGGCATTCTGCATCAGAAGGTGTTCATGACACATGGAATTGATGGCAATAAGGTTTGTCCGGTACTTGTGCATATCGTGCTCGCTTGAAAGCCCGGTGTGGTCGGCCAGGGCAGTCATGGCGCTGCAGGCATCACGTACTTTTCCCTGATCCAGATAGGTAATGAAATCCTTTACCAGCGACTGGTACTGCTCGCCAAATTCAACGGCATAATCGGTTATCAGGTCAATATCAGGGCGGATTTTCCGCGGACTGGAATAATAGTCAACCTGCTTTACCGGAGTATCTGCCAGCTCCGGATAATACCAGGCAAACAGATGCTGGGTAAAGCTGAGAATCTGCGTCACGCTGATCAGCGGCATGCTGCTGTATAACTGCCGGATAGACGCCCGGTTATCAGCAGAAAGCTTCCATTTGTTGGCCAGATTTACGAAAAAATGATCATCCATTTCGCCATCACGGAAGGGGCCGATTCCCACACATTCAGGATTATGCCCGATGGATACATACACTACCAGATTGTAAAACCCAAGGTTTGAGTGAGTCAGCAGGATTGAGCGTTTTTCGACGGTTTCAGGGAACTCGGCTGGCAGTTCGCCCTTGAAATCAGGCCAGATGATTTTCCGGATACCAAAATCCAGGGAATTTTCGCTGCCCTCCAAAGATTTCATCAGGACAGTCTGCACTCCAAAGGCATCCTGAAACAGCGTCTTTATTATGTCAAACGAGTCATGAATATCGGGTACAAAGGCCATGTGTCATCCATCCTAAAAAAAATACACTATCGGGGAAAATATTCTCCCTCTGACATGTCAGATCTTTTTCTCCTCCTATTTTCCCACAAACTGTTACAATTTTGTAGCACTCTGGTAAAAATTTTCCTATCTGTTTTTATCGCCAATGCTAGAATGCAATCAAGTTGATTTATAGTCCCATAGGAGGAGACATGAAAAAAATTATTTTCAATGATTCATGGCAGTTCACTAAAGATGCCATTGATGCTACTGCTGCTGACGTAACCGCAAAGGGCTCATGGGAAAAACTTGACCTGCCCCACACCTGGAACGGAAAAGATGGTCAGGACGGTGGCGGTGACTACTACCGCGGAACCTGTTACTACGCAAAATGTTTTAATAAAGCAGATTTTAACGGCGATGAACTGTATCTTGAACTTGAAGGTGCCAACTCCTCTGCAACTGTATACCTGAACGGGAAAAAACTTGCCAGCCATGACGGCGGTTATTCTACCTGGCGCGTAAACCTGACCAAAGACCTGGCTGACAAAAACCAGCTGTGCATTGCCGTAGACAACGCTGCCAACAACCGCGTATATCCACAGAACGCAGACTTTACCTTCTACGGTGGTCTGTACCGCAACGTAAGCATTATTGAAGCAGGCAGCAAACGTTTTGACCTGGATACCTGGGGAAGCCAGGGTATTAAAGTTACCCCAACCATTAAAGACAACGGTCCTGATGCTGACGTAGCATTTGAATCATGGTTCACCAATGCTGCCGGCTGTACCGTAACATACGAAGTGTGCGATGCAGAAGGCAAAGCTGTTGCCTGTGCAGAAGCAACTGCAGATAACTCAAAGGCCTGCGTAAAACTGGCAAACGTACACAAATGGCACGGACGCAAGGATCCATACCTGTACACCGTAAAGGCCACCCTGTGCGAAAACGGCAAGGTACTTGATGAACGCACCGTACATTTTGGCTGCCGTTCATTTGAAATTGACCCGGAACGCGGCTTTATCCTGAACGGTGAAGAATACCCGCTGCGCGGTGTTTCACGCCACCAGGACCGCCCGGACATCGGTAACGCACTGCTGCCCTGCCACCACGAAGAAGATATTGACCTGATCATGGAAGTAGGTGCTACCACCATCCGTCTGGCACACTACCAGCACAACCAGTACTTCTATGACCTGTGTGATAAAAAAGGTCTGGTTCTGTGGGCAGAAATTCCTTACATTTCAACCCATATGCCAACCGGCCGCCAGAATACTCTGGACCAGATGCATGAACTGATCATCCAGAACTACAACCACCCGTCAATTGTGGTATGGGGTGTTTCAAACGAAATTACCATGGGTGGTCTTTCAAGCGATGACCTGAGAGAAAACCACGTTCTGCTTAACGACCTGTGCCACCGTCTGGACCCAACCCGTCTGACTACCATGGCCATGGTTTCCATGACCAAACTGGATGATCCATACATCACCATTCCGGACACCGTAAGCTGGAACCACTACTTTGGCTGGTACGGCGGCAACACCGACATGAACGGTCCTGCCCTGGACCAGTTCCACAAAATGTACCCAACCCTGCCCGTTGGTATGTCTGAATACGGCTGTGAAGCCCTGAACTGGCATACTTCCAACCCAACCCAGGGTGACTATACCGAAGAATACCAGGCTTACTACCACGAAGAGCTGATCAAACAGCTGTTTACCCGCAAATACCTGTGGGCAACCCACGTATGGAACATGTTCGACTTTGCTGCTGATGCCCGTGCAGAAGGTGGCGAAAACGGAATGAACCACAAAGGTCTGGTTACCTTTGACCGCAAATACAAGAAAGACGCTTTCTATGCATACAAAGCCTGGCTGTCTGACGAAAAATTCGTTCACCTGTGCGGTAAACGCTATGTTAACCGCGTAGAAGCCACCACCAAAGTAACCGTTTACTCTAACCTGCCTGAAGTTACCATGTACCTGAACGGTAAGGAATTTGAAACCCAGAAGAGCGACAACCACTTCTTCTACTTCATGGTTCCAAATGCCGGCACCACCACCATCAAAGTATGCGCCGGAGACTGCTGTGATGAAGGCACCATCAACAAGGTAGAAAAGATGGATATGTCATACGTCCTGCAGGAACAGGGCGATGTAATCAACTGGTTTGAACTGGATATGCCGGAAGGTTACTTGAACATCAACTGCACCATCGGTGAGATTGTTGATACTCCGGAAGGTCTTAAGCTGATGCAGGGTATTCTGGGTAAAATGATGCCGGGCGGTGGAGATGCCATGGGCCACAAAATGGACATTACCAAAGACGAAGGTCTTGGAAGAATGTTCCGTGGCTTTACACTGAAGCGTGCAATCGGCATGATGAAAATGACCAGCGCCATGAACAAAAAACCTGGCGAAAAAGAAACTGCTCCTGCAGAAGATAAACCTGCTGTTACCAAAGAACAGCTGCTGGCTCTGAACAAAGCACTGAACCAGATTAAGAAGGTTTCTAAATAAAAAAAGTCCCTTGGTCCCGGTAACGGGACCAGAGAAAAGGAAAACAACATGGAAGAAATGATGAAACAGATTGAGGCAATGCGTGTTGTACCCGTAGTTGTCCTTGAAGATGCAAAAGATGCAGAACCACTGGCACATGCACTGTGTGATGGCGGACTGCCTTGCGCCGAAGTTACTTTCAGAACTGCTGCTGCAGAAGAAAGCATCAAACGCATGACCGCTGCCTGTCCGGATATGCTGGTAGGTGCCGGAACTGTTCTGACTACCGCTCAGGTTGATAAAGCAGTAGCTGCCGGTGCTAAATTCATCGTTAGCCCTGGCTTTGATCCTGAAATCGTAGACTACTGTCTGGCAAAGAACATTCCTGTGTTCCCCGGCTGTATCACTCCTTCGGAAATTGCACAGGCTGTAAAACGCGGTCTGAAAGTAGTTAAATTCTTCCCTGCTGCCCAGTTTGGCGGCGTTGCAACCATCAAAGCACTGGCTGCTCCATACGTAGGACTGAAATTCATGCCTACCGGTGGCGTAAGTGCTTCCAACCTGGCTGACTATCTGTCATGCAAGAGCATTATTGCCTGTGGTGGCAGCTGGATGGTAAAAGGCGACATGATTAAAGCCGGCGAATTTGACAAAATCCGCGAAATGACTGCCGAAGCCGTTGCACTGGCAAAAAACGTTAAATAAGGAACCTCACTATGGACCTGAAATTAAAAGACAAAAAAGATTGCAAATACGACGCTGTATCACTGGGTGAAGTAATGCTCCGTCTGGATCCGGGCGAAGGCAGAATCCGTACCGCCCGCAGCTTTACTGCCTGGGAAGGCGGTGGAGAATACAACGTAGTACGCGGCCTGCACAAATGCTTCCGCATGGATACCGGTGTTATCACCGCCCTGGCAGAAAACGAAGTAGGTCTTCTGGTTGCAGACTTTATTGAACAGGGTGGTGTTGATACCAACCTGATTCACTGGAAGAAAACTGACGGTATCGGACGCCTGTGCCGCAACGGTCTGAACTTTACTGAACGCGGATTCGGTATCCGCGGTGCCGTAGGATGCTCAGACCGCGCAAATACTGCCATCAGCCAGGCAACTCCTGAAGATTTTGACTTTGAATACATCTTCGGCACCCTGGGTGTACGCTGGCTGCACACCGGCGGTATCTACGCTGCCCTCAGTGAACAGTCATGCAAAACCGTTATTGAAGCCATTAAAACGGCTAAAAAATACGGTACCGTTGTGTCTTACGACCTGAACTACCGCCCGTCAATGTGGTCTGCCATCGGCGGCCAGGCAAAAGCCCAGGAAGTAAACAAGGAAATTGCAAAGTACGTAGACGTAATGATCGGTAACGAAGAAGACTTTACCGCCTGTCTGGGCTTTGAAATTGAAGGCAACGATGCCAACCTTAAAACCCTGAACCTTGACGGCTACAAGAAAATGATCAATGAAGCCGCCAAAACCTACCCTAACTTTAAGGTAGTTGCCACTACCCTGCGTCAGGTAAAAACCGCTTCAGTAAACGACTGGAGCGCAATCTGCTGGGCAGACGGCGAAATCTACAAGGCCAAAGACTACAAAGACCTGGAAATTCTTGACCGCGTAGGTGGCGGTGACAGTTTTGCCAGCGGTCTGGTATATGGCCTTATGACCACTGCAGATCCTGAACTGGCTGTTAATTACGGTGCAGCTCATGGCGCTCTGGCTATGACTACTCCCGGTGACACCACCATGGCTTCAAAGAAAGAGGTAGAAGCTCTGATGGGCGGTGCCGGAGCACGCGTACAGAGATAACAGTTTCGGCGCCATCCGTGGCGCCATAAACATGAATCCTGAAAGGAGGATACATATATGCAGATGACATTCCGCTGGTATGGCGACGGAAACGACAGCATTACTCCGCAGATGATTAAACAGATTCCTGGTGTTACAGGACTGGTATGGGCGCTGCACGACAAGCAGCCCGGTGAAGTCTGGGAAGTAGAAGAAATTGAAAAGGTGCGCAAATCAATTGAAGGCGCAGGCTTTAACATGGATGTTGTTGAATCGGTTAACGTTCACGACGACATCAAAATCGGTCTCCCTACCCGGGACAAATACATTGAAAACTACAAGCAGACTCTGCGGAACCTTTCAAAATTCGGTGTAAAAGTTGTTACCTACAACTTCATGCCTATTTTTGACTGGACCCGTACCGACCTGTTCCATCCACTGCCAGACGGTTCAAACGCCCTGTTCTATGAAACCTCAAAGATTCAGAGTGACTACAAGGAAATGGCCAACTACATCCTTGCCAACCTGAAAGGCATGACCTTCCCTGGCTGGGAACCGGAACGCATGGCAAAACTGGACGAACTGTTTGCCGCCTACGCTCCTGTAACCAAAGAAAAGCTGTGGGAAAACCTGAAATACTTCCTGGATGCCCTGATGCCAACCTGTCACGAAACCGGTATCAAAATGGCCATCCATCCGGACGATCCACCGTGGGATATCTTTGGACTGCCACGCCTGCTGGTAGACAAACCAAGCATCGAACGGTTCCTGAAAATGACCGACGATCCGTACAACTGTCTGTGTCTGTGCTCAGGTTCACTGGGTGCCAACATCAACAACGACATTCCGGACATCGTACGTTCATTCTGTGACCGCATCGCCTTTGCCCATATCCGCAACGTTAAGCACTACGAAAACGGTGACTTTACCGAAGCATCACACCGCGACTGCGATGGCGACGTTCATATTCTTGAAATTATGAAGGCCTATCACGAATGTGGCTTTGACGGCTACATCCGTCCTGACCACGGACGTCATATCTGGGGCGAAGAAAAAACCTGCCGCCCTGGTTACGGACTGTATGACCGCGCCCTGGGTATCATGTATATGCTGGGTTGCTGGGATATGCTGGAAAGCCAGAAGAAATAAGCT
>JAKSTT010000038.1 GCA_024413635.1 Treponemataceae bacterium
AGCATCTGTTGAAAGCTTTAAATCTGAAACTGCTGCAACTGTTGAAAGCCTTAAAACAGAAGCCGCTGCAACTGTTGGCAGCCTGAAAGCAGAAACTGCAGAAGCCGTTGAAAGCCTCAAATCTGAAACTGCTGCAGCTGTCGCTGCGGTACGGACTGATACCACCGAAACTCTTGCCGGCTTGAAGGCAGAAACTGACAAGGCTGTAACGGCACTGAAGACTGAAACTGCTGCAACTGTTGAAAGCCTTAAAGCAGACACTGCTGCATCCGTTGAAGCCCTTAAAGCAGACACTGCTGCGGCTGTTGCAGCGGTACGGACCGATACTACTGAAGCCGTTGCCGGTCTGAAAGAAGTAACTGACAAGGCTGTTGCGGACATTACCGTAGACACCAGCGCTGCAGTTGCAGAAATCCGTGCAGAAACTGCTGCCGCCGTAAAAGATCTGAAAGAGAAGACCGGCCGGGCAGTAACTGATATTTCAGCAGGCACTACTGCTGCAGTATCTGACCTGAAAACGTCCGCTGCAGCCCTGAACGATACCCTTACTGAACTTGATAAGCGGCTTGAAAACTATAAGGAAGAGACAGCCATTATCAATGAAACGGAACAGCAGAAGATGGCCCTTGAAGTACAGCTTGCCAGCCTGAAGACAGAAACTGACCGTTTCAGTCAGTACAACGAAACAGCCGTACAGATCAAGCAGCATTTTACCGATGTTTCTTCGCTTGAAAGTGCCATGAACACCAAACTGCAGAACTTCATCAAGGAAAAGACCCGCATCGATTCCATGGAAGTGAAGTTCAACCAGCTGGTAGCACTTTCAAATGACATTGAAGACCGCCTGGGCAGCCTGAAACAGAATCATGATGAAATCATGCTGGCAGAAACCGACATCCGTAAGTTCAATACGGCCCTTGAAACGGCCAATACCAACTTTGACCGTCTTGATAAAAAACTGCCGGTACTGGAACAGACTATCTCTGATACGGAAAAAGCATTTGCTGACCTGCAGACTCTTGAAGGAAAACTGGCTGCTACCCGTAAGGAAGCTGAAAACCTGCCACCGCTTCTTGAAGCCGTACAGGGTAATGTAAAGATCATCAGTGAAAAAGGACCGCTTATTGCAGAAGCTGTCGGAAAACTGGACTCTCTTGAATCAATCATCAATGAGACCAACACTAAGATTACCGGCATGCAGAAAGATAAGGAATGGCTTGAACGTACGGAAGGCCGTATCAACGAAATTTACGAACGGAGCCAGAAGGACCTGCAGCTGCTGAAGAATATCCACAATGCCCAGACTAAAAAATCGGGCAAAAACGGTGACAGCGGTTATGTTCCCCTGGGAGTAAAAGAAGATGTGGTACGTCTTTCCCATGAAGGTTTTGAACCTGCAGCCATTGCAAGCACCCTTCAGATGGATGAAAGTACGGTATATACTATTCTTGAGTTGTACCGGAATACAGAAGGCAAGTAGCCCACACGGCTACGGCCTGTCCTGTGCCGATTTCGCCTAGTTTTTCACCGGTCTTCGCTTTGACGAAGACCGTTTTTTTATCTACGCCCAGACAGTCTGCAATGGATTGGCGTACCTGATCCCGGTAGGGCAGGAATTTCGGTTTTTCCAGCGCGATGACGCAGTCAAGGTTCCCCAGTTTCCATCCGTCATTCTGGACCAGCTGCCAGGCAGTCTGCAGCAGTTTACGGGAATCGGCATCCTTAAACCGCATGTCACTGGGGGGAAACAGTTCTCCAATATCACCAAGTCCTGCTGCCCCTAAAAGTGCGTCCGTAATGGCATGCAGCAGCACATCGCCGTCAGAATGGCCGGCTTCGCCTTTTGTGTAGGGAATTTCAACACCACCAAGCATCAGTTTGCGGCCTTCAACCAGCGGGTGCAGGTCATAGCCTAATCCTGTTCTAACGGGAATCACAGCTGCAGACCCCGTAAATCAGAAGCATAGGTGATTTTCCGGTTGGTATCGTTACCGGGACAGATTTTTACAGAACCAAAGCAGGCAGCCCAGACGGTGGTATCGTCGGTACAGTCTGTACGGCCCTCTGCAATGCACTGTTTGTGGGCGGCCAGAAGCTTACCGAAATTAAAGCCCTGGGGCGTCTGCAGGCGCATGGTACGGCTCCGGTCCAGATAGCTGACAATGCAGTTGTCATGGGTTACCACAGCCAGCGTATCAACACTGCTGACAGCCGGAACGGCACAGCCGTTGGCTTCAGTAAAGGATAATACGTTACTGATGACGTCTGGTGTCAGCCAGGGGCGGGCACCGTCATGAATAAGGACTATATCCGGCGGCAGGCTGGCGCGGAACAGTTCCTGGGTTGCCATTAGACCGTTGTATACCGACTGCTGGCGGGTTTCTCCACCGGGAGTAATCACCGGCTTAATGCCGCAGCGTAACAGATTGTTCTGTAATGAAGGTGAAATAAGGGCGTTCTCGGTTTCTTTTTCAAGCCCTTTGGGGCAGGTAACAACTAGAGAAACCAGAACAGGTTTGTTGTCCAGCAGACTGTCAGTAATGCCGGCCAGCTGATCCTTTTCATCAGGACCAAAAAAACTGGCAAATGCATTACAGGCTGCAGAAAGAACAGTACCATCGCCAAAAGGGATGAACTCTTTTTTTACACTGGACTTCATTCGTGTTGAAGATCCTGCTGCGGTTACAATTACTGCAACGTTCATGGTACTGTCCTCGTTATTTTTAGATATTTCTGATGATTACCGGGGGTAACGCTTATTCGTCGTCATCTCCGTCATCATCATCGTCACCGTCATCCTCTTCGTTGTTGTCGTCGTCAAGGAATTCTTCGTCGTCATCATCGTAGTCATCGTCATCTGAAACAGAAGCTTTTTCGTTCCGGATAATACCCAATGGTTCAAGCTTGCTGTGGATGATGCCTTCTACTTCTTTTGGTGTTTTTTCAATAGCCAGCGCAATTTCGTCTTCCAGCAGTTTTTTAGCGGAATCGTACAGTTTGCGTTCAAGAATCGGCAGTTCCTTTACCTTGCTGCGGTGGTACAGACAGCGTACGATGGAGGCAATGTCTGTTACGGTACCCTTTTTCAGCAGGTCCAGGTTCATCTGGTAGCGGAGCTTCCAGTCCGATGTTACCGGTTCAAATTCCTGACCCATCATTTCAAGGGCAGCTTCTGCTTCCTCTCTGGTAACGATGGGGCGAACACCCAGTTCGTCACAGCGTTCAACGGGAATCATAACCGTCATGTCTGATACTTCAAGATAGATTACGTAGTAGGTAAGTGTCTTGTCTTTAAAAGGGCGTTCCTTGATTTCTTTAATGATACCTACGCCCTGGCTGGGATAAACAACTCTCTGATTAATACCGAATTTAATGGTTGTGTCACTCATACAAGTGGTATTTTACCACATTTTGAACTGAGGGTCAAAAGTGTGCTATGCTATATCCATGAACAATACTACGCCTTTTGCCCGTTTTGGGGCCCTTTCTGTTACCGGTAACCGTCTTGTAGGTTCAGACGGTACCACCTGTCAGCTGCGTGGGCTCAGCACCCACAATGTATCCTGCTATCCCCAGTATGTTACGCCAGAAACCGTTACCGAACTTACCCGGCGGTTTGGCCTTGAAATATTCCGTTTTGCCATGTACTGCGGCTTTGCCGATGGCGTAGAAGGTTATGCCACCGGTGATGATGCCCAGCGGGCCATGCTTGAAGAAAAACTGTATGCCATTGCAGAAACCACAGAAAAACTGGGAATCTACCTGCTGGTAGACTGGCATGTCCTTCTGGAACACGACCCCAACGTCTATGCTGATATGGCTGAGCATTTCTTTGCTACCGTCTGTCCGCGGCTGGCAAAATACCACCATATCCTGTACGAAATCTGCAATGAACCCAACGGCGATGATGTTACCTGGGAGCGGATTTCAGCGTATGCCAACCGGGTTATTCCCGTCATCAGAAAAAGCTGTCCTGATGCCGTAGTGCTCTGCGGTACTCCCTGCTGGTCACAGCGCGTTGATGAAACCGCAAAATCACCCCTGCAGTACGACAACATCATGTACACCCTGCATTTCTACGCTGATACCCATCGGGACTGCCTGCGGGATATTCTGAAAACTGCCGTAACGGAACAGCATCTACCGGTTTTCGTTTCAGAATATGGTATTACTGATGCCAGCGGCGATGGTGCCGTTAACCATGAACAGGCAGAAATCTGGCTTTCACTGCTGGACTCCCTGAAAATCAGTTATATTCTCTGGAATCTGTCAAACAAGGCAGAAACATCAGCCATCATTAAGCCGGAATGCAGTAAAGTAACCGGGTTTACTGATGATGACTTTACGGTCAGCGGTAACTTTGTCGCTGCCATGATCAAGCGCCCCAAATGAAAATTACGTTTCTTGGAACCGGCACCAGTCACGGAATACCGGTCATCGGCTGTGACTGTGCGGTCTGCCGTTCTGCTGACCCGAAAGATACACGTTCCCGGTGCAGCCTGTACATTCAGAGCGGCAGCGGCACTCCTGCTGATACAGCGCTGCTGGTGGATACGGGACCGGAGTTCCGTACCCAGTGTCTTACCTGGGGAGTACGGCGTCTGGATGCAGTGTTCATAACGCATCCTCATGCTGACCATCTGCACGGTATTGATGATCTCCGCATCTTCTCCTACAGCCTGCGGGAATCCATCCGGGATAAGTATCCCCAGCTGGAGCCGCTGCCCATCTATACCAACCCGCTGACAAAACGGAATATTGAGTCCCGTTTTGACTACATCTTTACACCGGTAAAAGAGGGCGGGGGAAAACCGAACCTGATGCTGCAGGATACAAAGCCCTACGAGAAATTTCCGGTGGGCCCCTTTGACGTACAGAGTGCGCCCCTGTATCACGGCAGTCTGGAAGTCAGCGGCTGGATATTCAAGGAAACCCGGTATCTGGCTGATCAGGGTGCTGGTTTTAAGGCTGCCCGGGACAAAAACGTGGTATTCCCGGTGTCAGCGGAAGGGGAAGTATCTGCTGTTGCCAGCCGGCCCCGGAATCCTGAAAAGGCTGCCAGGGGTATTGCCTATCTGACCGACTGCAGCAGCATTGATGATGCAACCATACAGGTGGCCCATGGCGTGGAACATCTCATTATTGACGGCCTTCGGGTGCGTCCCCATAATACCCATTTCAGCTTTGACCAGGCTCTGGAAGCAGCAGATGCCATTGCTCCCGGCCATGTATGGCTTATCCATCTTAACCATGAAATGTCCCACTGCCAGATTGATGAGTACCTGCAGACAGCCCGGCAGAAGTACCGGAATCTCTGTGATATCCCGGTTCATCCCGCCTATGACGGGCTTACGCTGTCTATTTGAAACGCAGGACTTATCAATTCAGGGGTTTCTGCCGATAAGCAAACTATGGAAGACTCTGAATTCAGACAGACGTTGTTTGACGCATACGAAGCTAAACTCAATTGGTACAATAATGAAGAACTGAAAAATCTTCTGGAAGAGTACCGTACCCTCAGTACTGTTACCCAGAATCTCATTACCCTGCTGGTAAAAAAGGGACAGATTCAGGCTGATCCGTACAAGATGGACAAAAAGATTTCTGATATCGTTGTTCCTGAGGATTCACAGTTTCTTGAAAGCGAACGTTCTGTAAAACTCGGCGCCCGGCTTTCTGATTTTGAGCGTACCCTGGACTTTATCTGTAACCTGTTTCAGTTTTCCCTCAATAACCTTACCCTTGAACGGCTGAAAAAGCTGGCAAACCTGAATAACTTCATTGACTGGAAATCGGTAACCAATACGGCATCCCGTGCCAATACCCGCGGTCTTGGTGAATGTCTGGCAAACCTGAAGAAAAGCGAAGAACAGCTTTCATTTGAGGTTGCCCAGGACTGTGTCCACCGGGCCGCAAAAGCGGTTTCAAATGCGAATCAGATTCTGAAAGGTGTTGCAGATTTCCAGAAAGAAGTCTTTAAGATTGAAATCCGTAAGGATGTATTTGAACATCCCAGTTACAGTGTAGAAAAAGCCCAGGCTTCCTTAAACGATGCTGTTGGTCAGATTAAGAAACTGTTTCCCCAGGTTATGGGAAAACGAGCATACTATCCGGAACTGGTAGATGAACTGGTTCAGGAAGAATATGGGGCCCACAAAGAAGAGAGACGGAAAGAACTGCTGAAGAAGTTTGAAATTGCCGTTAAGGTTGAAGAAAAGAAAACGGCAACCGTCGATACCAAGGAAATGCTGATGGAAGCAGTCCGCACCATCAGCGGTATGGCTCCCCAGCTTGATATTGTCATCGGAAAAATCAACGAGAACGTTGCGTTGCTTGAAAGTGAACATCAGTCCTGGATGGATAAACTGATTGCCGCATTCCGGAAAGCCTTTAACCTGAAGGAACCGCCTATTGAATACGATGTAGGAATCGTTGATGCCAGTACCCAGACCCGCCGCACGGAATCCATCAGGATTAATGAATTCATTACGGACCTGGGAAAACGGAGCCGCATTTACAATTCACTCAGCGTAAAAAAGGCTTCCGGTTACGTAAAACTGGAATCCCAGAGCGAAGGTGCCATTGAAGAATACCTTATCAAGCAGCTGGCAGAATGCAATAAACTGATGGTTCTGCTGCAGGCTCTTGATGAGTACTTCAAGTCAACGGTAAAAAGCGAAAACAAGCTGAAGGTGAAAGGCCTGAAGATGGAATTGACGGCCATGAAAAACGTCATGGTCAAAACCAATCAGCGTAAGGCCGATTATTCTGCCTATATGGAAGAGGCAGAGCAGCTGAAAAGACTGGGGATTCAGAATGCATAGATACCGGAATCCTGTACGGCTGATTATTATCGGCGCCCTGGTGGTGTGCGGCTGTTTCTTTGCGCCACACCTGATGTGGGGACAGTCGCTGACCGGCCCTGATCCTGCATTACAGCGGACGTTCATCATTGTGGATGACGGAAGGTTCCATTCCCTGGACCCGCATACCAGTTCCATGGCATCAGATGCACAGTTGTTTACAGGCCTGTATGAAGGCCTGTTTTCATATCATCCGTATACACTTGAGCCGGTATACGCCCTGGCTGAAAACTACAAAATATCCCGTGACCGTAAGAAGTGGACCTTTACCATCAGGTCCGGAGCCACCTATTCTGACGGTACTCCCATTACTGCTGAAGAATTCCGCCGGTCCTGGCTGCGGCTGCTCGCTCCGGAAACCAATGCCCCCTTTGCCAGCCTTCTTGACTGTATTGTCGGGGCAAAAGAATACCGGAAGGGGCAGGGCAGTGCTGATGGTGTTGCCATTACGGCGAAAGACCTGACCCTTACCGTTCGTCTGACAGAACCCTGTGAACATCTGAACCGCATTCTGTGCAATGCTGCCTTTTCTGCCGTTCCGGAAAAAAGCGGTGTATACTCAGGCCCCTTTGTCCTGACGGGCATTTCAGCCAGCCAGGTTACCTTAACAAAGAATTTCCTGTACTGGGACCAGCAGAATGTACACATTCCGGGTATTTCATACCGGTTAAGTGATGCCTATGATGAAAACACCTTTGGATTCAACGTGGGGGACAGTCACTGGGTTGCCGGTGCCCTGTACATGAACCAGGTGTATGATACCAGTACCATCCAGCTCAGTGCGGCTTTTGCTACGGAATACCTGTTTTTCCAGGCACAGCATGAACCCTTTGATGACCCGGCAGTGCGTAATGCCATTCTGCTGGCAACGCCCTGGGACGAATTACGGGGATCAGCTTATTATCCCTGCGATTCCCTGGTACTGCCCTTAACCGGATATCCAACGGTCATCGGCGTTGCAGATACTGATGTTGAAGAAGGCCGGGACCTGCTGATTGCAGCAGGATACAATCCGGAAGACATTACGCTGACCTATTGTGCCAACGATACCAATTACTCACGGATACAGGCAGAAATGCTGAAGGCAAACTGGGAAAAACTGGGCATAACGGTGGTGCTGGAGTATGAAAACCCGTATACCTACTACGATGCGGTACATACGGGTAAAGCAGATATGTATTCCTATAGCTGGATCGGCGACTTTGCGGACCCCATGGCGTTCCTGGAACTGTTCCGCGGTGACAGCACCCTGAATGATTCCGGCTGGGCCAGCGCAGAGTATGACCGGCTTCTGTCAGAGGGGGCAACCATCAGTTCTGTAACGGAGCGTTTTAAGGTCCTTGCCCGGGCAGAACAGCTGCTGCTGGATAGCGGCGAAATCCTCCCCATAGAGCATTCCGTAAAAGTGAACTATGTGGACCGGGAAGAAATCGGCGGCTGGTTTGACAACGCCATGGACATCCATCCCATGAAGTATTTCTACTTCAAGCAGAAAACCAGCTCTGTTCCTAATCTGGTACTGGCACGATAGTTTATTTCTGGCGTTTCAACTCTTCAATCTGGTCACGTATTGCAGCGGCTGCTTCGTATTCAAGCCGCTCTGCGTGCTCCATCATCTGTTTTTCCATAGCCTTTATCAGCTTCTTCCGTCCATCGGCTGTCAGCAGGTTTACGCTGCGTTTGATGACTTCCAGTTCGGTATCGGCAACTTCTTTCGCCTCCTGCTGTTCCCGTACCAGAATGTCTTCAATGGCTTTATTGATGGTTTTTGGCGTTATGCCGTGAGCCGCATTGTATTCTTCCTGAATCTGCCGGCGGTGGCGGGTTTCTTCAATGGCTTCTGTCATGGCAGGACTCATTCGGTCTGCGTACATGACAACCTTACCGTTGGCATTACGGGCTGCACGGCCGATGATCTGGATCAGTGAGGTGGTACTGCGGAGGAATCCGATTTTATCGGCATCCAGAATGGCAATGAACGATACTTCCGGTAAGTCGATACCTTCACGGAGCAGGTTGATACCGATCAGAATATCAAATTCACCGGCACGGAGCCCTTTCAGGATTTCTACACGCTCAATGGTTTCAACTTCACTGTGGATGTATTTTACCCGGAGGCTTAAAGACGTCAGGTAATCGGTCAGGTCTTCTGCCATTTTCTTGGTCAGGGTCAGGAGCAGACACCGTTCGCCTTTTGCAACCCGGTCCTTGATTTCATGATAGATGTTTTCCATCTGGCCTTCTGACGGGCGCACATCGATGATCGGGTCCAGAAGCCCTGTGGGGCGGATCAGCTGTTCTACAATGCGGGTACTGCGCTTCTTTTCTTCATCGCGGGGAGTAGCAGAAACGTAGATAACCTGATTCATCTTTTTTTCAAATTCTTCAAACTTCAGGGGCCGGTTATCCAGGGCACTGGGAAGGCGGAAGCCGAAATCAATCAGGTTCTGCTTGCGTGACCGGTCACCTTCATACATGGCGCCAACCTGGCTTACGGTAACGTGGCTTTCGTCAATCATGCAGAGAAAGTCGTCAGGAAAGTAGTGGAGCAATGTAGCCGGCGGTTCGCCGCTTTTCCGTCCGCTGATGGGACCGGAATAGTTTTCAATGCCGCTGCAGTAGCCCATTTCCCGCATCATTTCCACGTCATAGGTGGTACGGGTCTTGATGCGTTCTGCTTCAATCAGTTTGCCGGCTGCCAGCAGGGTTTCGTACCGTTCGTTCATTTCTTCAAGAATACGGTCCGTGGCACTGGTCAGCATATCGGTAGGCACAACAAAGTGTTTTGCCGGGTATATGACGGTTTCATCAAGCCGTTCCACAATTTCATGGGTAATAACGTTAAAGCGGCAGATACTGGCAATTTCATCAAAATCCAGGTCAATGCGGTATGCTTCATCGGTTTCCATGTAGGCAGGATAAATTTCAATGCGGTCACCCCGGATACGGAAGTTTCCCCGGTCAAGGATGGCGTCATTGCGCTGGTACTGCAGGCTTACCAGATCCCGTGCCAGTTTTGAGGTATCGATGGTCTGTCCGATTTCATAGTGCAGCCGCATGCCCTTGTACAGTTCCGGCATACCAAGACCGTAGATGCAGGAAACGGTAGCGACAACGATAACGTCACGGCGTTCCATGAGGGCATAGGTGGCAGCAAGCCGCATGCGGTCAATTTCTTCATTGATGCTGGCGTCCTTTTCAATGTACAGGTCACGGGCCGGCACGTAGGCTTCAGGCTGGTAGTAGTCGTAGTAGGAAACAAAGTATTCTACGGCATTGTTGGGGAAGAAACTCTTGAACTCCCGGTACAGCTGTGCTGAAAGGGTCTTGTTGTGGCTGATGATCAGGGTAGGTTTCTGGACCTTTTCAATGATTTTGGCCATGGTAAAGGTTTTTCCGGAACCGGTTACCCCTTTCAGGGTCTGGTACTTGTCGCCGTTAAGGATACCCTGGGCAAGGGCTTCAATTGCCTGTGGCTGGTCCCCTGACGGTTCAAACGGGGATACTACTTTGAATGGACGCATACGGGCAGTGTAACACAAGAGAAAAACATATCAAAGTATGTGCAAAATTACGCAGTTTTGCCGTGCTGCAATAAAAAGTTGCCCGTGATGCAGGGCCGTGGGTACACTGAAGTGTAATGGACTGGAATAAAGTTTCTTCCCACACGTTTAAATTTGCAGTTGTTCTCAGTTTTGTTTTTCTCTTAGGTATCATAGCCGTCAGCAATATGGCCCTCAGACGGTCCATAGAAGATATATATGTTTTGAATGCTCCCTTTGAAGTTTCAGAAAACGGTGAAGCTTCCCAGATTGTTTCCCTCAACGAATTCCGGATAGCCAGTACCAACCGTCTGGATACGGTTTCGTTTACCTATACCCTGCCGGAAATGTTCGATGACCCCTACACCATTATGCCGACGGTATTCCTGTGCAGTATCGAAGCCTTTGTAGATGGCGAGAAAATCTATTCCTACGGAACGGATCTGGTTGCTGCCAATGAAATGATAGGCTCCGGTATGTACTTCATTGATATTCCCGGCCATTCCGGCGGAAAAAAACTGACACTGGTAATCCAGCAGAATGAAAAGGACGGAACAACCGTTCTGATGCCGTTCCGTGCAGTACCGACCGGAAAGGAACTGCAGCTCTTTATCGTTGAAAAACTGTTTATTACCATCATCAGTATTCTGCTTATCGGTCTGGGGCTCCTGTTCTGTACTAACGGCATGCTGATTTCATTGTTCAACGGACAGTTCCTTCGGCTGGTAAATATCGGGCTGCTTTCAATCCTTATCGGTATGTGGGCCCTTTCTAACAATCAGGTAACTTCCGTATTTACCCAGTACCGGGAAGTTCTTACGCAGACTGAATACCTGGTACTCTATTTTGTTCCGGTACCCATGGGTATCCTGCTGTACCAGCTGGCAGAAGTCCGTAACGGCTGGCGCAAAAATGCCCTGTTCTTCCTTACCTGCTGGTGCTTCCTCTTTTTTGTCGGTACGACAGTCCTGCATTATTCAAATGTAGTCCGGTATCCCCATACCCTTATTCCCTTTCATATCAATTCACTGGTGTGCAGTATCAGCGGCCTGTTCATTGCTTATGGCCACCGGCAGAACAAGACCAATGCCCAGAGTATGTTCATTTTTGCCCTGGGTATTTTCTGTTCCATGCTGATTCTGGATGTTGTCCGGTTCAATATCGTAAAATATCTGATCCAGCCCCGATACGAAATTATTACCAGCTTCCTGCCGGTAGCCATGCTGCAGTTTGTCATCATGGCATTTGTGGGATTCCTTATTCCCATTTACGACAAGGCCATGAGTATTGATGAACGGAACCTGCTGTCACGGCTGGCGTACACCGATACCCTGACGGGGCTCAACAACCGGACCAAATGCTATGAAGTATTCAAGGTTCTGGACCGGTCAAAAGCAAATTACATGCTGATCAATTTTGATGTAAACGGTTTGAAATTCATCAATGATACCTGCGGCCACCAGGCCGGTGATAAGCTGCTGTATGTCTTTGCCACCTGCCTGCAGGATTCCTTTGGCGATATCGGCCGCTGTTTCCGTATGGGTGGCGATGAATTCCTGGTACTGGTGCAGACCGATGCCAAACCAGATATTGAAGCGGCCATGAAATCCCTCCGTTCCCATGCTGCCAGCCGCAGCCGCCTGTGGTCCTTTTCACTGCGGTATGCCTATGGTATTGCCCGCCGCAGTGATGTTGAGGATGGACTGGCTGATTCAGTGTACAAACTGTCTGATGAACGCATGTACGAGATGAAGATGAATGACCAGTCCTCCCGCACGTTTTCAGAACTGCAGTACTATGAATCCATGCGTGCTAAATAAAAAATCACAGTTTCTTTAAAAGAATCTTTATTTTTTGTATCTTTTGGGTGGATATTTGGTTTTATCGAATGTATATTACTTACATCACGGAAATTTTTTCGTAAACCTGGAGGTTTATCATGTTAAAAAAAATCACTGCAGCCCTTCTGGTATGCTGTACCGCTGCCGTTCTGTGGGCATATGAACCACCTGCAGCAGGTCAGTTGACCTATCAGCTGACAACTCCCGATGTACTTGCCGGCGGCGCAACGGTTGCCGGCGGAGCCTTTGCATATTCTGCCGTATCACAGGCTGCAGTTAACCCTGCAGTTATTGCTTCTGAACAGCGTATCGTTCTTGATGCAGCTGCTACCATGCTGACCGGAACCAAAAACGGAAAAGACAATGCCCTGGGCCTGCCTTCCATTTATGCCGGCCTGGTTATTCCATCAAAGATGGGTGTGTTCAGTGCATCGTTCCAGCAGCTGAATGCTGAATTTGACAGAATGGCACTGGGAAACACCGCAACTGCCCGTGGTGGTTTTGCAAAAGAAATGGATGACAATCTGAATGTGGGCGCTGACCTGTATCTGTCCATCGGAAAGACCACTGCCGGTTTTGACTGGGCATTTGGTGGCGACCTTGGTTTTACCTGGTATCTGGGCACCTGGAAGTACCTGCCGTTTATGACTGATGTCCGCTGGGGCGCAACCCTTTCTTCACTGGGTAAAAACCTGCACACCAGTTCTACCGCATATTCAGCTTTCCCCGGAATCTGTACGCCGGCTGTCGGTATTGCCGGAACCCTGTTTACCTTCAAAGGAATCAGCGGTGCTGCTGCCGTAGATCTGGCAGTGCCCAGTTTCCAGGACATTGCCCTGAATACCCTGCTTGATGTACGGGTATCAGACTTCCTGGCGGTGAAAGCCGGATGGAACCTGGACCTGCTGGAATCCATGAACAAAACTGCCAGTTATCTGCCCTACGTAAGTGTTGGCGTAACCTTTGGCCATACATCAAAAGACGACTCGTTCCTGGCAAAAATGGGCGGACAGCAGAGTGAATTCAACCTTGGCGGTGCTTTCAGACAGCTGACCAATGACGTAACTGCCTACAGTGCCGGCGCAACCATTAAAGTGGGGCTTCCTGATACGACAGCTCCTAGTATTGTTCTCTGGGAGGATGAAGAATAATGAAAAGAATCAAGCGCGTACTTCTTGGTACCACCCTGGCCCTGTGTGTTGCAGGATCTGCCGTTGCAGCCTCAAACCGGCCCCTTTACATCTCTCCGAATAACGATGGTATTCAGGATGAACTGACCATTCCGCTGACCATCAGTGATAAACGCTATGTATCTGAATGGTCCCTGGTTATTTCTGATGATGAGGGCAATGTAGTCCGCACCATCGGCAACAAGGAAAAACGTCCTGAAAAAATGACCTTCAAACTGTTCCTGAAACAGTTGTTTGCAAAAAAAGAAGGTGTTCCGGTTCCTTCAGAAGTAATCTGGAACGGTGTACTTGATTCCGGAGAAACTGCTGCTGACGGTACCTATCACTACTACATTACTGCCGTGGATGACAACGGAAACCGCGGTCAGACCAAAACGTATGACATTACTGTCGATAACACTGAACCTACCGTAGAAATTGCCAAAGTACCGGAATCTGCCAAGATTTTCGGTGCCGGAAACAAAACCACCATCGTATTCAATCAGACCGGTTCTGTTGAAGATCTGTGGGTTGCTACCATTACCGATGTAAACGGAAACGTAGTACGCACCTGGAAATCCACCAATTCTGAACCGCCACGCATTGAGTGGGATGGTAAGAACGATGCCGGTGTTGCCGTAGAAGAAGGCGTATATACCTACCGTATTGCTGCCACCGACCGTGCCGGTAACGTCAACGACGTGGCTCAGGTAACCAACATTATTTACGATGCCGTACCACGTTCCATCAATCTTTCGGTAAAAGACAGTCCTTTCTCTCCAAACGGAGACGGAATCCGGGACCTGCTGCTGATTTCTCCCTATATGTCCAATGCCAGCGGTCTTCTGGACTGGGATATTACTGCCATTGCCCGTAACGGAGATGCCGTACGTACCTGGAAAGGTACCACTACTTCTCCTGCCGACTTTGAGTATGACGGTACTGCCGATGGCGGAAACCTGCTCTCTGACGGCGACTATCAGCTGAAATTCCGTGCCCGCTACAACAACGGCCAGGAAGCTGTCATTACCCGTAACTTTACCGTAGACGTAACTGCTCCTGTGGCTGTAGTACGTTTTGATAATGCCGTATTCTCACCTGACGGTGACGGCAACAAGGATACCATTACCTTCAGTCAGGAAACTTCAAAAGAAAAGAGCTGGAAGGCTGAAATTCTTGATGCAAACGGCACTGTGGTAAAAACCTTTGATTTTGGTGAACTGCCACCGGCAAAAGTTGAGTGGGACGGTATGACCGATGCCGGTACCATTGTAGAAGGAAACTTTACTTACCGTCTTGCAGCCACTGACCTGGCTGGTAACACCGGCTATGGTGAAACCCTGTCATTTGAACTGAATACCGGTGTTACTGAAGTTCTCCTGACCATGAGCGACAAGGCATTCTCACCAAACGGTGACAAAGTAAAGGATACCATTACCTTTACTCCTCAGGTTAAGACCACCTCTGCAGTAACCAGCTACGAATTTACCGTTCTGGATACTGCCGGTACTACCGTATATACCAGCAAGGCTGCAAAAGCACTGCCAAAGAACTTTACCTGGAACGGTACCCTGACCGAGGGCGGCCGTGCTCCGGATGGTCAGTATACGGCAAAACTGTTTACCGTCAGTGCCAATGGTGCTGAAAACACCGTTGCAACACCGGCATTTACTCTGGATACCGTAGTTCCTGAAGTTTCTGTCAGTGTTCCATATCTGACCATGTCGCCAAACGGAGATTCCAGAAAGGATACCCTGCCGCTGACCATTACCACCTCTGCAGAAACCAGATGGAATGTTGAAATTACCGGTAAGGATAAAACCGTATACCGCAGCTGGAACTTTGAAGGTACCGTCAACTCATTTGCCTGGGATGGCTGTGATGAAGCCGGAAATACTGTACCTGACGGTCAGTATACCTTTACCATCGGAACCGCTGATGAAGCCGGAAACAGTGTAAAAGAATCAATTGCCGGCATTACGGTTGATACCCGCTCGGTTAAAGCCTACCTGACTGCAGAACTGGACGGATTCTCTCCGAACGGTGACGGTTACCTTGAAACCCAGACATTCAGCATTATGGCTGTTCCTGAAGACGGTATTGCTTCATGGAACTTTACCGTTGCTGCCGCTGACGGTTCTGCCGTACAGACCTGGTCCAGCGAAACCGTTAAAAACCTGCCGAAGGAAATCATCTGGAACGGTGGATATGAAGACGGCCGCGCAGCAGAAGGTACCTTTACCGGCGTGCTGAACATTGAATATGAAAAAGGTGATGCAGTATCAGTAGCTACCACTCCGTTCCTGTGCTCAGTAACTGCTCCGCAGCTGACCGTTCAGACTGCCCCCAGTTACTTCAGTCCTGATAACGACGGTGTAGATGACGATCTGTTCATCCGTCTGACCGGTAAAGACGTAGCTTCATTTACTGCCTGGTCATTTGAAATCAAGGATCCAAAAGGTAATTCATTCTGGAAGACCAGCGGAAAGAATACCATTACTGAACGCATTATCTGGGACGGACGCAGTAACAGCGGTGAGCTGGTTCAGTCTGCCACTGACTATCCGTACGTATTTACCGTAACTGATGAACTGGGAATGACCAGTACCGTTGAAGGTGTTATCAGTGTAGATGTTCTGGTTATCCGTGTCGGTGACGTTCTCAAGATGCAGATTCCGTCAATCATCTTCCGCAGCGACAATGCTGACTTCAAGTCTAAGAATGAAGTGAAGAATGGTCTGGAACCAGCTCAGATTGAAAACAACGAACGCGTACTGAAACGTGTTGCTGAAATTCTGAACAAGTTCAAGGATTACAACGTAACCATCGAAGGTCACGCCAACAGTATGTCCGGCACCATGCTGGAAGAAACAACCGATACTGCCCAGTACGGAAAAGCTCTGCAGCCGCTGTCAGCTGAACGTGCAGCCTACGTAAAGACCCGCCTGGTAGAATACGGTGTAGACGGAAACCGCCTGCAGACCGTAGGTAAAGGTGGATCAGAACCAGTAGCCGCCCGCGAAGACAAAGACAACAACTGGAAAAACCGCCGCGTAGAGTTCATCCTGAATAAGTAGCATAATCGAAGAAAAAAAATAGGCTGTTCATAGAACAGCCTATTTTTTTTCAACCCCAGACAACTACCAGGATACTCAACGGTGCGAGCCGGCGCAGCACCGTCCCCCGGCGGTATAACCGAAAACGAAGACGTAACCGTTCCCGACAGCTTTTTTTCAACCCTAGACAGCTACCAGGATACTCAACGGTGCGAGCCGGCGCAGCACCGTCCCCTGATAGTGTACCAAAGACGAAGACGCTACCGCTCCCGACAGCTTTTTTCAACCCTAAACAGCTACCAGTATACTCAACGGTGCGAGCCAGCGCAGCACCGTCCCCTCGTAGTGTACCAAAGACGAAGACGCTACCGCCCCTCGTTTACTCAGTGACTTCTTTAGACTCCAGCAGCTCGATGAAATTCTTTATGGACTCCAGCAGCTGTTCCACTTCATGGATGTTTTCTTTCATGCTCAGCCGGTAAAAAA
>JAKSTT010000039.1 GCA_024413635.1 Treponemataceae bacterium
ATGATTAAGAGAAACCCTGGTTTTGCAGAACTTACTGCCGGCTATCTGTTTCCTGAAGTAGCCCGCCGCCGCCGTGAATTTCAGGCTTCCCATCCGGATGCAAAAATCATCAGTCTGGGAATCGGTAATACGACTGAACCTCTGACCCCTGCTATTGATGCCGCCATGGTTGAATATGCCAAAGGTCTTTCTACCAAAGCCGGATATTCTGGTTATGGTGAAGAATGTGGTAATGACGATCTTCGTGAAAAAATTGCTACCACCTGGTACACCAACGTTTCTGCAGACGAAGTATTTGTTTCAGACGGTGCAAAATGTGATATTGCCCGTATCCAGACTCTCTTTGGAAGCGGTGTCAATGTAGCCGTTCAGGATCCTGCATATCCGGTATATGTAGATGGTTCCGTAATTTCCCGCGCTGCCGGTTCCCACAAGGAAAAATACAGCGAAAACGGTTATGGCGGTATTGTGTACATGCCCTGTACCGCAGAAAACAACTTCTTCCCTGATCTGAGTGTCGTTCCGGACAACAGTCTGATTTATTTCTGCTCACCGAACAATCCTACCGGTGCTGCATCTACCCGCGAAGAACTGACCAAACTGGTTACCTTTGCAAAAGCACACGGCTGTATCATCATTTTTGATGCTGCTTATTCCTGCTTTATCCGTGATGATAAACTGCCAAAAACCATTTACGAAATTGAAGGTGCCCGTTCCTGTGCCATTGAAATCAGCTCATTCAGTAAACCTGCCGGATTTACCGGTGTACGCCTTGGCTGGTCAGTAGTACCGAAAGAACTGGTATTTGAAGACGGTTCATCGGTTAATGCTGACTACAAACGCGTAAACACCACCCTGTTCAACGGTGCATCAAACATTGCTCAGGCTGGCGGTATGGCTGCCCTCAGCCGTGAAGGTATGCAGGAAATGCGTGACCTGACCGATTTCTATCTGGAAAATGCCCGCATCATCCGCGATACCGTTACTTCTGACCATTTCAAGTCATTTGGTGTTGAAGTATTTGGTGGTGACAATGCACCCTATGTATGGGTTAAGTTCCCCGGCCGTAAATCCTGGGACGTTTTTGATGCCATTCTGAACCAGTGCTGCGTTGTTACGACTCCCGGTTCCGGCTTTGGTCCTGCCGGAGAAAGTTTCATCCGCTTCAGCGCTTTCGGCCATCGTGATGACGTACAGGAAGCCTGCCGCCGTCTGATGAACCTGAAGTTCTAATACAGGAATCTGATGCCGCTGGTTACCATCCAGGGCAGAAATTCCGCTTTTTCCTTTTTCAGGAAAGTATCGGTGGTAAACGGGGTTATGGAATAGGTTATGCCGTAGCCCTGTTTTTCCGTACCGTAGTCAAATCCAAAGTTAACACCTGCCGTGGCGGTAAACGGAAGATCGCTGCGGGAATCCATGCGGTAACTGCCATCCATTCCCAGACACAGCTTGAATTTGGCGTTATCCGGAGAAATGGCATAGATTTTCAGCTCTCCGGTAATGTCGTTCCGGACAAAGGCATCAGGCTTTAAAAGCTGCCACTGCATTTTCAGGTCAATGATCGATTCCTGGGTGATGAAGTTGGCATAGTGTCCTACCCGGAACAGGTACGGCAGGGTAAGGTTCTTTTCATTCAGGCCGAATCCGCCGGAAAAACCGGCAGTCCAGCTTCTGGTCGGCTTGAATTCAATTGATCCGGTAATGGCCGGCAGCATGGACTGCTCATCGGTAAAGAGGAGGAATCCTGCTCCGGCGGCAAACCAGGGGGTAACCTGATGGGTGCCTTTCAGGGTTGCTTCGTATTCATGGGTCGGCAGATGAATGACACTGGAATCAATGGTCAGGTTGTCCGTCAGATTCTGTGATACATTGCTGGAAAGTCCTACGCAGGGAATTCCCTTGTAACCGGCACTGACAGAAACATCAAAGGACATGGCAGAAACCAGGGTGGCTCCCGCAATCAATGCAGCCAGTGTTGCAGCAGTTTTTTTCAGTAGCTTCATAATGTTGTCTTATAGCCAATACTCACATTGATAAATTCTGCCGGGTTCTGATACATGGCTGGCCGTATCTGGGCAAAGGCAGAAAGCCGTCCGCTAAGGAAAGAATAGTCAATGAATGGCGTAATCTGTACATCATAGTTTTTCTCTGGTTCAGTCAGGGAGTTTGCTGATACTGCAAAATGGGCGCCGCCGCGTGCGGTGTGGCCGGCAAGCAGGAAGTTACCGCTTTTTGCCATAATGTTGAAGCCGATGGGGTTACGGGCATAGACACAGTTCTTCAGGGCTTCCTGAGGCAGACAGAAGAATGAGGTTGCATAGGTAAAGTACGAGGTGATGAAACGGGGTTCCAGGAACAGGTACAGGTCATCAAAGGTAATATTGAATGCATTGTCCGGTGGAGCCACCTGAACCTTGATGACGCCGGCCTGCAGGAAGATGCTGGTGGTACCGGTTACTTCCAGCAGGGTAGCAAGACCGGTGCGCAGCTCAACTTTGCGGAGCATCATGATGACGTCTGCACCGGCGGTATCTACCCGTTCGATAGGAAGAATAACACCGATGCCGCTGTCCAGAGCACCCCAGTCCCAGGCAAAGGCATACCGCAGGTCCAGGTTGATATGGGGTGCATATTCAGCTTTTGTTGTTGCGGTTGCTTCTTTAATAAGATCTTTATCATAGGTGGCGTAAAAACCGAATGCGGTCGGTTTTGCCATTTTGATTACATAGGAAAGACCTGCGCCTTCATAACTGTAGATGCCCGGCATGGCGTAATACAGCTGGGGACTTAAAAAGTCAGAAGAAAAGTTCCTGATGCCGAAATATCTTTTTACAAACAGGTCAGAACCCTGACTTTCCTGTCTTCCGATAAATCCGCTTACCTGCTGCAGGATACTGTTTCCTACAAAGCGGTATGAAAGGGAAGCTTCATTGATGGTAAATCTTGCAGAGGTATCCTGGAACAGACCGCCGGAAAGAATATCGTCGGTATTGATGACAAAGTCACCACGGAAAATTACTTTATTATCTATGGCATACTGACCGGCAAATACTCCGCGGCCTTCTACCGTCAGTGTCCCGTTCTGCAGAACGTTAAAGTCAGCAGCGGCACCGGCAAAACTACTGAATGAGTTTTCTGCGGATACAGCACCTGTTAAGAGAAGGGAACAGGCCAGCAGTGTGCATTTTTTTACGAAAGACTTAATCATGTGAATCTCCAGTTACATTTTCCCATAACTGTTATCGGAATGTATACGCAAAAATCCCACAAAATTAGCACAAAACCCTACGCAAAAAAACTTTTGTTGACTTCTGGGGTGTGACAGATAGAATGAAAAATATGAGCGACTATCTTGATATAAATAACGAAGAATTGCTTAAAGACTTCTTTTCAGAAGCAGAGCAGCAGGTAGAAAACCTGGAGAGCAACATTCTCGTTATCGAAAATGACCCGACAAATCACGAGGCCATTGACGAAATTTTCAGAGCGGCACATACGCTGAAAGGCGGATCTGCAACTGTTGAGATGACCGAACTTTCCGGTTTTACACATTGTGTAGAAGATCTCCTGGACGAACTGCGTTCCAATACCATTCCGGTAACGGAGCCGGTTGTCGATGCCCTTCTGGAAGGTATTGATATTATTAAAGCGATGCTTGAGTCCCGTCAGAACGGTTCTGTGTACTCAGAAGACGTAGAACCGGTTAAGACTACCCTCAGATCATTTATTCCTGAAAAGGGTGATAAGAAAAAGTCTTCTTCTGCGCCGAAAATGTCTCTTGCTCAGGCACAGGCCATGAGTGCCCCCAAGGCAGAACCAGCTCCTGCAGCTCCTGCAGCCGGTGGTGCTCCAATGCCGGAAGGTGCTTCCCTGTCTGAATCAGAAATGCATGAATTAAAGGATGCATGTTCTGGCGGAGAGAAACTGTGGAGCGTAACCGTTACCTTCGATGAATCCAACCCGATGAACAGTGTTGGTGGTATCCAGGTATTTGCTTCACTGAAGAACAAAGGTACTGTTCTGAAGACTGCCCCAGACTTTGACGCCCTGTATGAAGATGAATTCCAGCCGGTTGTTGTGTACTTTGTTGCATCAAAGTGCGGATCTGACGAACTGGAAGATGCTTCATTCCTTGATGACGTTACCCTGTCTACCGACGCCAAGTGCCTTGATGGTGCTTCTACCTATAATGCGGGTAGTACCGCTGCAACAGCTCCGGCAGCCGCCGCTCCGGCTCCAGCTCCAAAACCACAGCCTGTTGCACGTCCTGAACCGGTAGCTGCTCCAACCCCGGCTCCACAGCCAGTAGCAGCCGCTCCTGCTCCTACACCCGCTCCAGCTGCAGAACCAGCCGCTCCTGCAGCAAGTTCCGCTCCGGCAGAAAAGAAACCTGCCGCACCTGCCGGTGGACATAACAACCAGCAGAGCAGTGTACTGCGTGTAGACTCTAAACGCATTGACTACCTGCTGAACCTGGTATCAGAAACTGTAATTACCAAAGCTGCCTTCAACCAGACATCAACTCAGGTTGGCGATCTGCAGGGCCAGCTTGCTGCCATTGAAAATGCGTACAAAGAAAAAGTACGCAAGCTCTTTGATTCCATTCCACGGTACATTGAGTCTTCTCAGAACGGCGCAACCATGAAGGATATCAAGACATCACTGAACAATGACTTTGGTGATCTGTACAGTGTATTTGATCCTTTTGATGCTTCGTTCAAGACCATTGCCGGTAAGTTCCGTTCATCTACCCAGAACCTGGGCCGTATCGCCGGAGAACTGCAGGAAGGTGTAATGAAGATCCGTATGGTTCCTATTGCACAGATTTTCCAGCGCTTCCCACGTGTAGTACGCGACCTGAGCCGTGACCTGAACAAAAAGATCAACCTGGTTATTGAAGGTGAAGAAACCGAACTTGATAAAGCAGTAATTGAAGATCTTCTGGATCCTATCATGCACTGTGTCCGCAACTCACTGGACCATGGTATTGAAACTCCTGATGTTCGTGCTGAAAACGGCAAGAATGAAGAAGGTACCCTGCTTCTGAAAGCAAGCAACGAAGGTAACATGATCGTTATCGACATCGTTGATGATGGTCAGGGTATCAATGTTGAGAAGATCCGCAAAAAGGCCATTGACCGCGGACTGCTCCATCCGAACAAACAGATTACTGACCAGGAAGCATTCAACCTGATGTTTGAACCTGGTTTCTCAACTGCAGATAAGATTACCAACGTTTCCGGACGTGGTGTTGGTCTTGATGTAGTTAAACGCCAGATTGAAAAGATTAACGGTACTGTTGTAGTAACTTCAGAAAGAGGAATGGGAAGTAAATTCTCCATCCGCATCCCACTGACCATGGCAATTATCCAGGGTCTTCTGGTACGTGTCGGAAAAGAAGTATACATCATTCCAATTGCTTCAGTTATTGAATCAGTACGCGTTCATTCTGATGAAATCAGCCGTATTGATAACTACGAAGTTCTGAATGTTCGTAATGAAGTTATCAGTATCCTGCGCTTAAGCCGGCTCTTCGGCATTAAGAACACCGTAGAATCTGAATACAGCTTCATCGTTATCGTAGGTACTGCTGATAAGAAGATTGGTGTCATGGTAGACGCCCTGATCGGAGAAGAAGACGTAGTAATCAAGCCACTGCGTGACCAGTTTACCAACTCGCCCGGTATTGCCGGTGCATCGATCCTTGGTGACGGTTCAGTTTCTCTGATTATTGATGTTAGCCAGCTGCTTGAACTTGGGGTTAAACAGGAACTTGATGCCATTAGCGCCCAGGATTTACTTATAGCCCGTGGAGAATAAATGATGGAAGCTGTTCAGGATTCAGTTCAGGCTTTGAACGAAGAAATTGCAGAAGAACGCAAAGAACAGGCAATCAACTATGATTTCAAGATGGTAGCCTTCTCCCTTGCCGGAAAAGACTACGCCATTGACATCATGAAAGTAAAGGAAATTGCCAAGGCCGGAAACTTCACCTATGTACCGAATACCTCCCCGTTTGTTCTGGGTGTGTATAACCTGCGTGGTGATATTATCCCTATCCTTGACCTGCGTCTTTTCTTCAATATTGATATGCCGGAACGCAAAGGTGATGAAATTGAAAACATGATCATCGTTGGCGTCGGCGACCAGAGTTTTGGTGTGGTAATTGATGTCATCGACCGTGTAGTTGGTGTTCAGAAAAGTTCAATTCAGCCACCTCATCCTCTGTTTGGTGATATCAGCATCAAGTACATTCAGGGCGTTGTTGAAAGCAACGGCCATCTGTACATTCTGCTTGATGTAGACCGTATTTTTGGGACCAAATCTGCTGAAGAAAAACCGGCAGAAGATCGTCCTCTGCCAGGAATTGCTGTTGATGCTCCTGCTGCTCCAAAACCAGCAGCACCAGTTCAGCGTGCGGCTCCAGCTCCAGCACCTGCTGCCCCAAAAGCAGCACCGGCTCCAGCCCCTGCAGCTCCTGAAGAAGACGTTAATATTGGATTTGTAGAAGACAGCCTCAAGAGTTACCGGAAGTTTACTGTCAGTGACGTTAACAGTGCCTGGGTACAGTCCCGCATGAAAGACTGGGCCAATGCACGTGGTAAAGACAACGTTCAGTTGAACAGTGACCGTGATGCCGATGAATTCTTGAAGCCATTCTACTCTCAGTTCACCGGAGCATTCTGGTCAGAAGCCTATGCTGATGAACTGTATAAAGCACTTCCTGATAACAGTGCCCGCCAGATTACCGTTTGGAACCCTGGCTGTGGAAAAGGTTTTGAGTCATTCTCTCTGGCCTGTGTACTGGTACGCCGCTATCCGGAAGCTAAAATCAAGATTTATGCACAGGATGTTGACCTGTTGAACGTATCAAATGCACCGTTACTGCAGATTCCACCGGAAGTTGCAGGTTCATGGTACAAGCAGTTTGTTACCAAAACAGTGTCAGGGGCTTATGCCTTTATTCAGAACATTAAAGATGCAGTAATGTTTGAATATCATGACTGTCTTAATACCAGTGCCATGCCACCGGTTGACATCGTATTCTCCCGCGATACCCTGTCATTCCTGTCTGGCCAGGCACAGAATACCTTCCTGACAGACCTGCCAGAGAAGATTAAAGGTAATGGTATTGTAATTGTTGGTGAAAACGAAGTTCTTCCTGACAGTACAACTTGGCACAGCAGAAAATCTGGTTCGCTTGTTGTTTACAGCAAGCAGTAAAACGATACAAAAGGAGTTTTAAAGATGCGTGTTGAATACATAAACCCGTTCGTAGAAACTGCATTTAATATGCTTAGAGAAGTTTTGGGCGGTGACGTAAAAAGGGGTGATCTGTATCTTAAATCAACCTCTCAGCCTGTTATGGGTGTAGCAGCCCTGGTTGGTCTTGCCGGTGATGTAGAAGGTCGTGTTCTGTTTGATATGTCTATGGAAACAGCACTGAACATTGCTTCTACCATGAACATGGAACAGATTACCCAGTTTGATGATCTGGCTAAAGCCACCATTACCGAACTTGCAAACCTGATTACTGCTCAGGCAGTAACCAAGCTTCAGGACCTGGGATTCCGCTTTGACCTGACTCCTCCAGCACTGTTCACCGGTGCTCAGATGGAGATTTCAGACCACGAAGTTGAAGCACTTATTGTACCTATGCTTACCGATCAGGGTAAGGTAGAAGTAAACGTTGCAATCCGCGAACGCATGTAATACAATTAAAGAGGTGAATGTATGAAGACTAAACAGGATTTTCCATCAATTAACGAAAGACCGCCAGAAGGCTTAAAAGATGACGGAACCAAAGTTCGTGTTTTGGTTGTAGACGACTCTATCTTCGTTGCAAAACAGCTGGGACAGATTCTTACCTCTGAAGGTTATGAAGTTGTTGCTACTGCAGAAGACGGAAAAGAAGGTGTAGATAAATACAAGGAACTGTGTCCTAATGTAGATATCGTAACCATGGATATTACCATGCCTAAGATGGATGGTATTACCGCTCTGGAACACATTATGGCTTTCGACAAGAACGCCCGCGTTGTAATGGTTTCTGCACTGGGTAAAGAAGAACTGGTTAAAAAATCACTGCTTCTTGGTGCTAAAAACTATATCGTTAAACCACTGGACCGCAAAAAGGTTCTTGAAAGAATTGGTGCTTCACTGAAATAGTTTCGGTGAACGATACAAAAGGCTGCCCGCCATGTGACGGACAGCCTTTTTTTTTCAATATGAGAATCGGTCCGGTTCCTGATAGGCAGATACCGCAGTGTCATGATAACAGTAGGTATTGCTTGAAATCCGTTCAATGGTCATGTTGGGGTTCAGTTCCGGCAGCAGCCGGCGAAGCTGGTGGATATAGGTGTACAGCGTCTGGGCATGGTTATCACTTCCCGGCCACAGAAATCGTTCCATCTGATCAAGACGGACGTGGCGGCCAAGATGCCTTTCAAAATATTTCAGGAGTATGACGTGACCGGGCCGCAGCTTGTACCGGTGCAGCAGATTCTTTTCTTCAGCTGAAAAGGAAGGGCCTGTTAACGAAACAATGTGATAATAGTCCCGGTCTCTGATGCAGAATGGCCGCAGATCCTGTGAAATCATATGACAGGGGGTTGGTTCACCGGCAATTTCAGAAAGGAATTTTACGCCGAAACTGCGGTTATGTTTCCTGACGTGATCCTGGACATTAAACAGGGGAACCGGGAATGTCTGGTCATCAATGAGCAGTAAATCAAGATTCCGTGTTTTTTTCAGGAAATCCATCAGTTTCCCAAAGGTTGGAATAACCGTGCATTGATATCCCCTGCTGGTGATGATGTCAGTCAGATCCTGACCGAAGCCTTTTCGTTTGCAGAATATACCTACCGTTATATTCATTTTTCTCCTCCACTTTTTGTCAATGTGTTTTTTTTAATTGAGAATAGCCTTGTAGTGATTCTCTTTTTTAAATTGACGATTTAACCATTTTAAGGCTACTTTACGAAGTTGAAAAGTTTACGATAAGGTAGGGCTGATTTTTTAAGAAATAAAAAAGGCTGCCCGTTATGGACAGCCTTTTGTGGTTACCGGAAAAGCGGATTAGTTGTTAACGCGTTCCAGGTATTCGTTGGTTTCAGTGTTAACGCGGATTTTTTCATCCTGGTTAATGAACAGTGGAACACGAACGGTCAGACCGGTTTCAGTGATGATAGGTTTGGTTGCACCTGAAACAGTATCACCTTTAACGTAGTTTTCGCTTTCAGCAACGGTGAATACCATTTTCTGTGGGATTTTAACGTCAATTGGGTTTTCTTCCCAGATAACGATAGGATATTCTTCACCTTCTTTCAGGTAGTATTTCAGGTTTTCGTTCATGCTCAGTGGAACGTTTACGGTTTCAAAAGAAGAAGTATCCATGAAAATGTAGTTGTCACTGTCCATGTACTGGTACTGTGCGGTGATGGTATCTACGGTTGCATCTTCAACCATATCTGGGGTTTTGAAAACCTGCTGGCTCAGAACTGATCCATCTTTCAGGTTCTTGAGTTTACAGCGGGCAAATGCGGTTCCTTTACCAGGGTTTACAAATTCACGTTCTACAACAAGATAAGGAGCGTTCTTAATCAGAAGAACGGTGCCTTTATTGATATCGCCACCTCTAATCATGGGGGTCCTCCAAAAGAAAAAATCACGTCATTATACACAATGTGTACAGGTTTCTCAATAGTACCCGGCTTTTAAGCGGAATGGAAAGGGCAGGACGCTTTCTATGGATTTCTTGCCGGCAAGAACCATCAGCAGCCGGTCCACACCCATGGCCACTCCGGAACACTTGGGAAAGTCAGTAAAGGTCTTATAGTAGTCAGGATCAATGGCATGGGGAATCCGTGCCAGATTATTTTTCAGCCGTCCTTCAACAGCAAAATAGGCCTTAACCTTTTCTGCATCGGTTTCTTCAGAATAACAGTTGGCAAGTTCAATGCCGCGGGCGTACAGCTCCCAGCGTTCCTTCCACATGGGGTTTCCGGCATCCTGGGCAAGGCAGGGAACTTTTGCCGGGTAATCCATCAGGAATACCGCCTTATCCTGGGGCAGGTTCGGTTCTATGCACTGCACCAGAATCAGTTCATACAGGTCATCCCAGGGCCAGGTGTCAAAGTTGCTGTCCTCAAGTTCCGTAATACCAAGGCGGCGTGCTTCCCGGGCAAGATCGTGGCTGGAAGGGCACTCTGAAAGGCGGAATCCGGCGTAGCGGGCAAAGGCGTCATCCATGGTTAAGCGGGTAAAAGGCGGCCGGATGTCGGCAAACTGGTCAGGCGTTCCGTCTTCCGGCACCGGTGGCAGCAGAGCGTCAAAAAGTTGTTCCGTAAGGGTAAGTGAATCTTTATAGTCTGCACCCATGGTGTAGTATTCCAGCATGGTAAATTCCGGACTGTGGGTACGTCCCACCGATTCTACATTCCGGTAACACTTTGAAAGCTGAAAGCAGCTTACTTTATGCTGGGCAATAATCTTTTTAATGAAAATTTCCGGTGAGGGTACCAGATATACCGGTTTTGCTTCACCAGTCCAGGGTTCCAGGTAGTCGGTTTTGAATACTTCCAGGCAGGTTTCCGGAATCAGGTTGGGGCTCATGGCCGGCGTATCCAGTTCAAGATACTGGCGGTTTATGAAAAAAGAACGTACGGCCTGCAGACGGCTGGCACGGAATTGCAGTAACTCTAAATCCATAAAATTCAGTATAGCATTATGATAGCGGAGGAAAAAGCACTAAAAGTGGACAAAAAACGGTCACGCGGATACACTGAAACTATGATACGCGTATTACTTGTTGACGACAGTGCCATTATCAGAACAACCCTCCGCCATATTCTTGGAAAGCACAGTGAAATTGAAGTTGTCGGTTTTGCTGTAAACGGGGAAGAAGCTGTCCGCCAGAACAGAATCCTTAAACCTGATGTCATCATCATGGATATCTATATGCCGGTTCTTGATGGTATTGAAGCCACCAAGCGGATTATGAAAGAACGCCCCTGTTCCATCATAATCTATTCATCTGAAGATACGGCACGAATGGGTTATACGGCTATGGAAGCCGGTGCCCTTGATATGATTAAAAAGCCGGATGTTGACAGCATTTCAAAAGGCTTTTACGACGGTTTTGTTGACCGCATCATTGCCCTTGCGCCAAAAGAAGCCGTTCAGCCGGCTCCGGCAGCTAAGGTTGCTGCACCTGAGGCAGTGCCTGTAAGCGGGTTCTTCCGTGCGCTGTTTATCGGTGCTTCCACCGGTGGTCCTGTGGCTGTGCAGAAAGTCCTTGCCGGACTGGGGTCCAGTTTCCCGTTACCGGTGTTTGTAACCCAGCATATTGATAAAAACTTTGACGGCCACTATGCAGAATGGCTGAACGATACCACCGGCATGCCGGTTGAACTTGCCCATGAAGGCACCGTAGGAAAACCGGGCCACGTATATATTGCTCCGGCCGGGTACCACATGCTGCCGGTTTCTGCCGGAAAAGAAGTTTCCGTTCATCTGGATCAGGGACCGGAAGTTCATTTCCTGCGCCCTGCAGTAGACCCCATGTTCTCCAGTGCTGCTTCCCTGAAAAGTGAGTGTCTTGCCGTACTGCTGACCGGTATGGGCCGTGATGGTGCCGATGGCGCCCTGGATATCCACAAGGCCGGCGGATTTGTCATTACGGAAAGCGAAGAAACCTGTGTTGTATACGGTATGCCCAAGGCTGCTGATGACCTGGGTGCCAGCAACGTTTCGCTCCGTCTTGAAAAAATTGCTGCCTACGTAACCCAGATGGTTCACGGAAGCCTGTAACGGTATGGGGCAGCCAAAACTTTTCAGTATCATTGATAAGGCCTGCTATGATTACAAACTCATAGAAGAAGGCGATAATATCCTCATCGGTGCCAGCGGCGGAAAGGATTCCACCGCCCTGGTCCAGTATTTTGCGGCCCGCCAGAAACAAGGCCGGGAGCACTTTACCTTTACGGCTCTGCACGTAGAGTCCGGTATCGGCAGTCCCCTGAACCCGGAACTGGTCAAGCTGTTCAATGCATGGGGAGTAGAGCCGGTAACCATACAGGCCGATGTGCTAGGGCGGCTGAAACCGGGCCAGAAGATGAACTGCTGGTGGTGTTCTACCCAGCGCCGCACTGAGCTGAACAACTACGCCATTGAACATCATTTCAATAAAATTGCTTTGGGCCACCACCTGGATGACATTCTTGAAACGGTGCTGATGAATGCCCTTGAAAAAGGTGAGCTGAGCACCATGCCGCCACGGCTGCAGTACAACAAGTACCCGGTAGAGATTATCCGGCCCCTGTGCTATGCCGATGTTCAGACCATTATCCGTCACAGCAATGAGTCCGGTTTCATCAATGCCACCTGTACCTGCACCTATCAGGATAACTCGGGCAGAAAAAAGGCCCGCAGCAAACTGGAGTTACTGACCGGTGGTTCATTAAAGGAAAAGCAGCATCTGTTCAACGCCCTCCGTAACGTCCGCACGGATTATCTTCCCTGAAAATGACATATTAAACTCTTTGTGTTACAGTGTCTGTATACTTACGTAAAAAGGAGTGTACACAACATGAAACACACCATAAAAAAAGCAACCGTAATCCTGATGGCTCTGTGTCTGACCGCATCAGCCTTTGCATCTACTATTAACGGATTCGGTCTGGGAATGGCAAAAACCAGTGCAACCCTTTCTGACGCTACCGTAACTGCTGACGTTAAAACCAGTGCTATGGTATTCAATATGGAAAGTGAAACCCTGCTCATCGGAATGGTCGGAATCGGAACAGACGCATCCTTTGGAAAGGTCAGTGACCAGACTTTGAAACTGAATGGTACTGCGACTGGAATTTCCATGAAGGATTCTATTCCATTCCCCATGTATTCAGATGTTACCCTGGGTGCTGCCATTCGTCTGCCTGTCTTCCCGCTGATTCATCTGACCGGTCTTGCCGGTATCCATATGAATACCAATATGTGTGAAACCATTCTGATGACTGCAGGTATCGGTATCAAGGCTGGAGTAGAAGTTTCTGTGGGACCGGTTGGTGTAAGAGCCGGCTGTAAGTATTTCAACGACTGGATTAATGTTCTGGGATTCGCCTCAGATACGATGAAGGCTTATTCCGTTAAGCATACCGGCTATACCCCCTATGCTTCCATTATCCTGAAAAGATAATCTATCCGGACAGACAAAAAAAACCGCAGTGCCGTTGCCGTACTGCGGTTTTTTTGTCTGGTTTGTATGGAACCGGTCAGTATTTGAACTCACTGCCGCCGATGAACTCGCGGATAATACTCTGTCCGGGAACATAGGTTGCCGGAATGGTATAGAAGTTGTTCAGGAACTGCAGCAGGCGGCTGGCTTCTGCGTATTCCGGTTCAAAGGGGGTAACGCAGCGGAGCAGCGGGGCTGCGTATACGCGGAGTACGGCCAGTTCGTAGTCCAGGGCAGTGTTCAGCATGGCATCTGCATTGTTCTGGAACGGGAAGATATGAAGCCGCTCGCCGCGCTGTACTGACGGCCACATTTTTATGGTGTCAGCGGCAGATTTACCGCGGAACTGGCTGTCACGGACAATGCGGCGGATGAGCCGGTTATCGCTGGTTGGAATGCGGTTGTGGTCATCCAGGTTCAGCTGGGTCAGGGCGCTCAGGTAAATCTTGAACTTCTGTTCCGGTGCAATCAGCGGCGTCAGTTTGTCGTTCAGGCCATGAATGCCTTCCATAACCAGAATATCGTTCTCTTCCATATGAATCGGTTTATTCAGGTAGTACTGCTTGCCTTCACGGAAGTCGTAGTTGGGCAGGTCTACTTCCTTTCCGGCAAACAGGTCCAGCAGGTTCCGGTTCAGCTGTTCTACATCCAGGGCTTCAAGACATTCGTAGTCGTAGTCACCGTTTTCATCACGGGGCGTTTTGGTCCGGTCAACATAGTAGTTGTCCAGGCTGATGACATGGGGTGTATAGCCCAGAATCTGCAGCTGGATTGCCAGTTTCTTTGACGACGTGGTTTTTCCGGAACTGGAAGGTCCTGCAATCAGGACTACCTTGGCATCTCCATGTGCCTTAATCTGGTCTGCCACATTGGCAAAATTCTTGTTCTGCTGGGTTTCAGTAACGTTGATGTAGTCTTTGGTCTTCCGGCGGTATACCAGGTCGTTCAGGTCTGCAACGCTGGAAACGCCCATCATTTTTCCCCAGTCCTTGTACTGGCGGTATACGTTGAACAGTTTGGGACTGTCTTCAAAGGGGGGCAGCCGGTCCGGATTTCCTGTAGACGGGAACTGCAGCAGGAATCCCCGGTCATAGGCCATAATGTCAAAAATCTGCACCTGACTGGTGTTCTGCAGGAGCGGTGCTACATAGATGTTGGAAAAACCATCCAGAGTGTTGACGGAAACCACCGGCGGAGCGTGGAATTTCAGCTGGTTCCGGGTCTGGATCAGGTTCTGCTTTTCAAAGAGGGTAATGGCGTCTTTGTAGGAAATTACCTGGCGTTCAATGGGAAGGGCTGCAGCGCTCAATGCCTTGATGCCGTTTTTCAATGCCGTAATGTCATCGTCCGTAAGGTCATGAAAGTCTTCCAGGGTGTAGTAAAAACCGTACCCCAGACTGTGGCCGATAACCAGCCGGGCTTTGGGAAACAGCTTTGCCACAACGGAAGACAGCATGAAGCACAGCGTCCGCCGGTACATCTCTGAGCCTTCTTTAGACTGTGCCAGTACCGGAGCTACATCGGCATTTACCGGAACCGGCTGTGAAAGGGGATATACTTCGTTATTGACCCGAAGGGCGTAAATTGTTTCAGGTTTTTCAGCAAAGTAAGACAGCAATTCGTTACCGGTAACACCGGATTCAGTCTGTATGGTTTTTCCGTCAGGAAAAGTAATGGTAATAGTAGTATTCATAGTTTCAGTGTAGTACAGAATGCTGCTGGTTTCAGAAATCTCCGGCTGTGAAGAAAGTCACGATAAAATTGAAAGAAAAAAGGTAAAAATGTATAATTCTTGCCATGAATGTTAGTAACCGTGTTTCTATTTTAGATTCATCACTGCGCGATGGTGCCCAGGCAGAAGGCATCAGTTTTTCCGTACAGGACAAGCTGGCAATCTGCCGGATTCTTGATGATCTGGGCGTGCAGTACATTGAAGCCGGAAACCCCAGCAGTAATCCTAAAGATGCACAGTTTTTTGAGGAAGCACGGAAACTGCAGTTGAACCACGCCATCCTGACGGCCTTTGGTTCTACCCGGCGCAAGGGAAAATCATGTAAAAGCGATGCCGGACTCAACAGTCTGTTGAGTGCCGAAACTGAAAGCGTAACGATATTCGGAAAGTCATGGCTGTTTCAGGTAACGGATATTCTTGGTGTCAGTCCGGAAGAAAACCTGGATATGATACGGGAAAGCGTCCGGTATCTGGCAGATCATGGCCGCAGGGTCATTTATGATGCCGAACACTTTTTTGACGGCTGGAAGGCCAACGGCGAATATGCACTCCGCAGTCTTGAGGCTGCCGTAGAGGGCGGTGCAAACGTACTGAGCCTGTGTGATACCAAAGGCGGCAGCATGACCATGGATGTATACCATGTGGTGCAGACGGTACAGCGCCGGCTGGGTGACCGGGTAGAAATCGGTGTCCATATGCATGATGACTGCGGACTTGCCGTTGCAAACTCCCTGATGGGTGTGCAGGCCGGAGCCAGCCATGTACAGGGAACCCTTCTGGGTTTTGGCGAGCGGGCAGGAAATGCCAATTTAAGTGCCATTATTGCCAATCTGGAATTAAAGCTGGGATACCAGTGTCTGCCTGCGGGGCATATTGCAAACCTGACGCCCCTGTGTTACCGGCTGGCAGAAGTTACCAATATTTCCGTAAACGACGGCATGCCCTACATCGGCGGCAATGCCTTTGCCCATAAAGCCGGCATGCATACTGATGCTGTCATCAAGAACCCCATTGCATACGAACACGTCAAGCCTGAAACTATCGGTAACAGCCGTACTCTGCTGCTGAGCGAAGTTTCCGGCCGCTCTGCCGTGATTGAAAAAATCCATTCCTTTGCACCGGAGCTGACCAAAGACAGTCCTGAGGTTCTGAAAATCCTCCGCGGCATCAAGGAAATGGAGCACCACGGCTATCTGTTTGAAGGTGCTGACGGCAGTTTTAACCTGATGGTACGCAAAAATCTGGGAACCTACAAACCCTTCTTTTCCCTGGATTACTACAAGGTTATCGGCGAGCAGTCCGCTCCGGACAATCCCAACACCAGTTTTGCCCAGATCAAGATTGAAGTAAATGGAGAAAAAACCATTACTGCCGGTGAAGGTGACGGTCCAATCCATGCCCTTGATACGGCGCTCCGTTCTGCCCTGGAAAAATTCTACCCCGTCGTTAACTCCATGCGCCTGACCGACTTTAAAGTTCGTGTTGTAGACGGCAAGGACGCCACTGCAGCCTGCGTACGTGTACTGGTAGAGTCAACGGACGGGCAGCAGACCTGGACTACGGTCGGGGTATCTACGGACTTGATTGAAGCGTCATGGCGCGCGCTGGTAGACTCCTTTGAGTACAAACTGAG